>JBQCEA010000240.1:0-10290 GCA_051960695.1 Mucilaginibacter sp.
GAAGCCAATACCATATTTATCTGATACTGAAGCCAGGAAATCGTAAACCTCTTTATTAATATCTTTTGCAGTGCTCAGATCCTGCTCAGCGCCAACTTTTGCCTGTATCAGGTGGTCGCAATGTACGGTTGACGGCACAGCAACCGCCGGACGGCCAGCCTGCATAAATTGCAGTAGCGCCATCTGTGCGGTAGCATCCTGCATAGCAACACGGTCCGGTGCAAAATCAACATAATCCACCCCGCGGCCATAAGCCTGCTGAGCTTCACCTTCAGATAAGTGTGCGTATAAAATTTTCTCGGTTAAGGTAAGAGGCTTGCCGGTCGCTTTACGGGCAGCTGCCACACGGGCGCCGTAGCGATCGTAAACCTTTTTGATCATATCTAAATCAAAAGCCATTGTATTGATCTTTAGTTGAAAAGTAAAAAAACAGACGTTAAACCGATGTAAAAGCTTAACGGCGCGAATTTACAAAATATAAGCGCCATTAGATAGCGGTATCGGAGAAAAAGTTATTTGGAGATGTTCTAAATAGAGATTAGAGATTAGAGGATGGAGATTAGTTAGTTGGATTGAGTTGATTGGTTGATTGGGTTGGATTCTGTTTAATTCTGAAATTCTGTTCAGACAATACGCCATGCTTGTCACTCGTATAAGATTTTTTCGCTCCCACTATCATAACACTACCTGCTCAAGAGATAGTTCTCCTCACGCCCAACGCTCGTTCCACTTTAGTTCGTCAAAATGACATGGTTTATTAGGTGTTCTCTTGTACTGTTACAAAATAAAGAACGGAACAGTAGAACCAGAATTTTCAGAAGTAAGGAATTACCTAAATTCTGTTCAATTCTTAAATTCTGGTAATTCAGTTTCAGACAATTAAGGTGTTATTATATATTTGCGCTAAACTTACTATTATCACAATGAAAAAAACCATCCTTATCATGGCGGGCATGTTTGCCGCTGTCGCGGGTTTTGCACAAACAGCAAAAGTTGACTCCGCAAATAATTTAAAGCCAAATGCCCAAACTTTTACTACTGAACTGAACGTTAACCCTTTTAACGGACAATTGAACCTTAACAATTCACTAAATCAGATCAAGTTCAGGTATTTCACTACGCCTACGGTTGCGTTAAGGGTAGGATTTAATATCAGCAGGATTGATTCTGTTAACAACGTGGACAATCCTTACGGTACCAATAGTTATTTTAGTGACGACGATAAACATGCAACCACAATTGGCATTAACCTGGGTATTGAAAAACACTTTGCGGGCACAAGAAGATTATCGCCTTATATCGGCGCAGATCTGTCAATAACAGATAAATTCTCTGGTGAAACTACCTCTAACAACCAAACAACGACCACCGTCACTAATGGGTGGAATTACACTTATATCAGCAACGGTGTTGTATATGCACAATCGCAGCAAAATGCTTACACCCGCATTGGTGTAAACTTATTTACGGGCTTCGACTTTTACATTGCCAAACATTTCTTTTTTGGTTACGAAATTGACTACAGCATTGCTAATACCAGCTGGAAAGAAGTTAGCGTTACTACCACGCCATCATCAGGCACAAGTACCTCAGGCGGTTCCACGAAAAATTCAAACTTTACATTTGGCCCGAGTTTAATGAACGGGATCAGATTGGGGTATTCATTTTAATTTAAAAACCTGACTTAATGAAAAAGCTTTCGGCTTACCTCAGCATCATTACACTGCTATTGGTAGCAATTCAATTTCAAAGTTGTAAGAAGGATAAAACTGCTGACCCTGAAATACAAACGGTTTCAGTAACTGCGCTTTCTCCCGGCAGTGCCTTATTCAAAGGGAACATTGTTAATAAAGGCAGTTTTAAAATTCTGGATTACGGGTTTGTTTATAGCACAACAACCTCTGGCATTAATGAAACAATAGGCACCAAGGTGTCTTTAGGGCAAAGCGCGCAGGTAGGCCCATACAGCAAACAAGTGGATGGTATTACCATAAGTAATAATTATTCGCCGGTTTTATATGTGAGGGCGTATATAACTAATGAGAAAGGGACAGCTTTCGGTGCGCTTAGTTCTGTAACATTGCCAACGCCTAACGCAAACAGTGTTTCACCATCAAGCGGTAAATCAGGCGACCAGATCACTATAAACGGACAGTTTTACAATGCTACCACTAATGATGTCAAAGTGAGTTTCAGCAATGTTCAGGCAAATGTAATATCGGTATCGCCGACGCAGATCGTTACCACCGTACCATCAGGTATCAATGCTGCCGACAACGCCCAGGTCCCTATACAGGTAATAGTGAACGGAGACAGTTTCAGTCTGCCTTATAGCTTTACTATCCAGGCTAATTTTAAAGATTATTCACCAAAATCCGGCCCGATAGGTACGCCAATAACTTTCACAGGCGACAATCTTCCAAATTATTATTCTTATTCCGGATTCACTGTACTTTTTGGAAGTGTTTCCGAGAACCTTAGTTACTATTCTTCTCAGGCAACAGTGCCTTCCAATATTACAACCAACAGTTTCCAGATATCAGTTTCTGAATATGGCAAAACCGTTACTTTACCCGGAACTTTCAATGTAACAGCTCCAACTATTACTTCCCTGTCTCCTGGCTCCGGGCTGGCAGGAAGCACGGTTACAGTTACCGGTACAGATTTTCCGACATCTTATGGAGGCATCAGCGCAACATTAGGAGGTGTTAGTGTCAGCGTCGATCCATACAATAGCAATAGCAGCCAGTTTATATTTACGGTACCAACGGGCTTATCCGCCGGGAGTTACTCACTCGTTTTAACCGCAGGACCTAACAGTGTAACAGCTCCGCAAAAATTCACAGTTATAGCTCCGTCAATATCAAGCTTTTCACCTTCATCCGGACCGGTAGGAGGACAGGTTACCTTAACCGGAACATTTGTGACAGGGCAATATTATACTGTAAATTTTGGTTCATACAGCACCTCAGGTTATGCGTCATCATCCAATACACTAATGGTAAACGTTCCTTCCGGGATACCGCCGGGCGCATTAAAAATTTCAGCTGTGATAGGAGGGCAAACAGTAACAGCTCCGGGATCATTTACCGTTACAACGCCTACTATTACCTCATTCTCTCCCACATCGGGCGTAGCAGGAACCATTGTAACCATTACGGGGACCGGATTTAATTCCTCTTACTATGGAACAACTGTTAGTTTCGGATCGATCAATGCCAATGTAATAAGCGTTACCAGCACATCTATTCAAGTGGCTGTACCATCTAATACCGGCAACGGGGCTATGAAAATAACAGTGAATTCAGCCGGGCAAACAGTGGTAAGCTCAGCCAACTTTACTGTAACCAATTAAAAGGTTCGCTTTACAATAATTAAGACACTAAAAGCCGTCGTCAGGTAATCTGGTCGACGGTTTTTTTTGTTATATAGTTAAGATAGATTTGTCCGCATTGTCTGTTCATACCTATCCTGAAAACCGGACGGACAAAATAGCCTGTCATGCTGAGGCACTCGAAGCATGCGAGCAGTCCATCGCACACACTTCGAGAACCTCAGTGTGACATCCGAATTGAATAGTTCAGAGATTATTGATGAGATGTTTTGTTTTTCATTGGTATCAATGAGCTCCCTTTGGTCGGTTGCTTCGTTCCTCGCAATGACGCGTGAGAGAGGTGTTACACTTCCCTGTTACAAAATAAAGAACGGAACAAATCAACTATCCAATTTAATCAACCATTCAACTTAATTAACCCAATACACCAAACCTATATCCCCTCTTACCCCATTCCTCCATTACCCTGGGCAATACATATTCCAATCTTTCAAATGCCTTTAGGCTATCATGAAATACCACTATGGAACCGGGCTCAGTATGTTTGAGTACATTTTTCAGGCAATCTTTCGGTTTTAGTTTTTGGTCAAAGTCCCCACTGAGCACATCCCACATAATGATCTTCAGATCCGGCTTAGCTTTTTTCAGCAAATCGATCTGCGAACGGCGTATCCTGCCATATGGCGGACGGAACAAATTGCTATGCAGCAGACCATCGCATTCAAGGAAATTATCAAGGTAGGTTTTATCATCTGTGGCCCATCCCCTTAAATGGTTAAAAGTGTGGTTGCCGATAGCGTGGCCTGCATTTTTGACCTCCTCAAAAATGTCGGGATGTTTACTTGCATTATCGCCGATACAAAAAAATGTGGCTTTGGCATTGTGCTCCTGTAAAATTTTTAAAACAAACGGTGTAACAATGGGTATAGGGCCGTCGTCAAAAGTCACGTAAATATAAGGGGCATCCGGGCTATTGTTCCATAACAGACTTGGATACAATAACTTAAGTAGCCGGGGTGTTTTTACGAGGTACATCCTGTAAAGATAACGACTGAAATACTCATATTATTGAATTATTGAATTAGTGATTTACTGAATTACTGATTAGTTAAACACAAGATTATTTTAGTTAGTTAAAATTTAGTAATTCAATAATTAACACAAACCTGTCACGGGTTCCAAAGTTTATGAATTTGAAAATAGCAAAAAAAGGGGCGCTGATAATGCTTGCTGCATTTGGCGGAGGTATGCTAAAAGCCGATGCGCAGGAAGTAATATCGCTGCAAAAAGCTGTAGAGCTTACAATTGAGCGAAACCTGACCATCAAACAGGCAAAATATACTGAAGCGCTGGCTACTGAAGATTATCAGCAGAGCAAGTATAATATGCTTCCGGCTGCCAATGCAAATCCAACAGCCGGTTATGGTTTTGGCCGAAGCCCTGTTTCGGGTGTTTATGCTTATACCAATCAAACTATTTTTAACGTTAGCGGACAGGCACAGGTACAGCTAACTATTTTCCAGGGCGGGCAGTTACGCAACCAGATATTGGAGAATAAACTATTGCTGGATGTAGATAAGACCAATACTGAAAAGATCAAGAACGACCTGCTGTTAAATGTAGTTACCGACTACCTCCAAATACTAACCAACCAGGACCTCGTTACAGCCGATCAACAACAGATAGATATTGCCAAAATTACTTTAGACAGAACTCAGCAAAACTTTGATGCAGGCAACCAGTCGCTGGCTGATCTATCGCAAGCTAAAGCCGGATTATCCACAGCTGAACTGAACCTGACCACTGCTCAGAACCAGCTTGATCTTTCTATACTCGTGTTAAAACAGTATATGGAAATGGACCCTAATACCGAGATAAAGGTAGAGAAACCGGATATCAGCAAACTGACTGATATTAAGCTGATCTATGACCCGAACGAGGTGATCAAAACTGCTTTAAATGTTAACCCGGATGTAAAGCTTGCCGAAGCACAGCAGGAAAGCTATGCACAGGCTATCAAAGTGGCTAAAGGCAACTATTACCCTACATTATCCTTATACGGCGGCCTTACCTCTTATTATTCAAGTGCAAATGAGCCTTTCAGAACTATTGGTGTTACCCCACTTGATTATTATCCGATTGGTACAGTTCAAGGAACCGGACAGACCGTTTTGAATATTCAGAAAACGCAGTCACCTATTTTTGGATATTATTCGTTTGCCAATCAATTCAAGGACAACTTTAGCCAGTCTATTGGCTTTAACCTGCAGATACCTATTTTTAACAGGTTTACAGCACGCACCTCGGTTCGTAAAGCCAGGCTGAATTACGAGAACGCACAGGTAACAACCCAGCTCGCAAAAAATACTTTAAGCAAAACCATCATACAGGCAGTGCTCGACCTTAATGCAGCCGTTAAGCAATATGCATCGGCACAACGTACCTACCAGGCGGATAAGGATGCCTTTGAAGTAATTCAACAACGTTACAATGTAGGCTTAGTGAACTCGCTTGATTATAATACGTCGCTTACCAATTATCAGAAAGCGCAGAATGATATGATCGAGGCACGGTATGGCATGGTTTTCAGAAGCAAGGTGATCGATTATTATCTTGGCAATCAAATTACTTTATAAGCACTATTTGGATATTAGAATTTAATCACAATAAAATGGGAAAAACTACTAAATATATTCTGATCGCACTTGGGGCAATCATTTTGCTGCTCATCATAGGTAAAGTAACAGGCGTTATCGGCAAGCCGCAAAAAACACAGGTTGCTACCGAAAAAGCCAGTGTGCGGGATATTAATGAAACTGTATCGGCAAGCGGTAAGATAAAGGCCCACATTGAGGTTAAGATAAGTCCGGAAGTATCAGGTGAGGTGGTAGAGCTGCCTGTGCATGAAGGTGATGTGGTAAAAAAGGGGCAACTGCTATGTAAAATACGCCCTGACATTTTACAATCAGAGTTCGACCGTACAGAGGCTGCTTATAATACCCAGAAAGCCAGTGTTGAGAACGCCAACCAAATGCTGGCACAATCGCAGGCTACTTTTGATAACCAGCAGTCGATCTATAACCGCGACAAGATATTATACAATAAAAAGGTATTAACTACAGCTGAGTTTGAAGCTGCAAAAGCAAGCTACATTGGTGCTAAAGCGTCGCTGGAAGCTGCAAAGCAAAACCTGATAGGCGCTAAATTCGGGTTGGCACAATCAGAAGCCTCTGTAAAAGAAGCCAACGGCAACCTGGTTAAGACGACTATTTATTCACCTGTTGATGGGGTGATCTCTAAACTCTCTATCGAAAAAGGTGAACGTGTATTAGGTACCCAGCAATTTGCCGGTACAGAGATCATGACCATATCTGACCTGAACCAGTTGGATGTTAATGTTGACGTGAATGAGAATGATATTAACCGTTTACAGCTTGGGGATTCATCCAAAATACAGGTAGATGCATTTTCTGGCAAAATATTTACCGGCGTAGTGAGCGAAATAGGAAGCGCAGCAAACGTGGTAGGTAATACTGCCGACCAGGTAACTAACTTCACCGTAAAGGTGCGCATCGATCCAAAATCTTACGTTGCCTTATTAAATAAAACTGCCGAAAACCCATCGCCATTCCGCCCGGGGTTAACTGCTACTGTTGATATCAATACCAATCATGCTAAAGCATTATCGGTGCCTATACAATCAGTAACTACCCGTGATGATAAAAAACCAGCTAATGCTAAGCCACAAAATGGCAATAATAACGATAATAGCAGCAGCACCGACGATAATTCAAAGAACAAGATCAACGCTCCAACCAAAGAATATGTATTTGTTTACAATGCCGGCAAGGTAAAACAGGTACAGGTTACAACCGGCATACAGGACGATAATAACATCCAGATACTTTCAGGCCTTAAAGCAGGCGACGAAGTAGTATCAGCTCCTTATACAGCTATCTCCAAAACCCTTACCGATAAGATGGAGGTGGAGAAAGTAGACAAAAGCAAATTATTTAGTGGAGATGCGAATAAATGATATGCCGATAACTGTTTAGTGTTTATAATAATTGATGTGAAAAGACCTGTACAATGTGCAGGTCTTTTTTATTTGTTGATAGCAACATTTGCATATCTGCTTATTTGCACATTAACTTCGCACATCTTCACAATAATGATCGGACAAAACAGAATACTCGTCGTAGGCGGAGGCAGTTGGGCAACTGCCAATATTAAAATGCTTGCGGATAACCCAATACAAAAGGAAATATTTTGGTGGCTGCGGAATAAGGAAGCAGCGGAACATATCCAGCAGTTCAGGCATAACCCCCATTACCTGAGCTCTGTCGAGATAAAAGTTTCGGCTCAGAATATCTCCACCGATCTGAAGCAACTGATAACCAAGGCCGATATTATATTATTGAATGTACCGGCTGCATTTTTAAAGGAAGCACTGAAGGGTATAACCCCAGATGATCTTGCAGGGAAAAAGGTGGTTTCAGCTATAAAAGGTATTGTGCCTGATGAAAACCTCATCATCGGTGAGTTTATCAACCGGAATTACGGTGTTTCGTTCGATGATTTTATGGTGATCAGCGGCCCGTGCCATGCAGAAGAAGTTGCTCTGGAAAAGCTGTCTTACCTCACCATTGCTTCAGGCGATACGGAACTTGCTGCCGAGTTTGCCGGAATGATCACTACCCGGTATATCAATACCATTATATCTGATGATATATGGGGTACGGAATATGCTGCCGTTTTAAAAAACATTTATGCCGTGGCAAGCGGTATTTGTCATGGCGTGGGTTATGGCGATAATTTTCAATCGGTTTTAATATCCAATGCTATCCGTGAACTGGAGCGATTTGTGGCGGCCGTACATCCTATAGACCGCGATATAAAAGAATCAGCCTACCTGGGTGATCTATTGGTTACTGCTTACTCGCAATTCAGCCGTAACCGCACCTTTGGCAACATGATCGGTAAGGGATATACGGTAAAATCTGCACAGCTGGAAATGAACATGATAGCCGAAGGATATTATGCTGTAAATTGCCTTCACGAGGTAAATAAACAATATAAGGTATTCATGCCGATATGCAGCGCGGTATATGCCATTCTGTATGGCAAGCATAATCCTGTATTGGAAATGAAACATTTAGCTGAGCAATTGAGTTAATATATTAAACTAACTTAATACTCACGCAATGAAAAATTTCGTAAAGGCTGCCCTGTTTTCGGCAGCTGTTCTATTCGCCGTGCAAGGCATGGCCGGAACAACAACTATTAAAAGAGATACCAGCTTAACCAGGAAAGCAGGTCATGAGGGTAAGAAGATCGGGCACCAGATATCAAACACTGCTGCCAATACTGAGTCGCACATTGTTGACAGAAAGTACAAAGATAAATGCGGCCCTCATGGCGAAACAGTTTATATCAATAAACATTCGCATTACTATTACATTAACAAGAAAGGCCATCGTGTTTACTTGAAAAAATCCGAATTAATGGATAAAAAAGCGATGTAAAACATCGCTTTTTTTTACCTGAAAGGTATTTATGCGCTGGAACTCAATATTGCTATTTACGATCATGATACTGGCTGGCATGGCCTGCGCTCATCAGCCTGATAAAAAGAATATTAAAGGTACATGGGAAGCGAAATCGGGTAAGGGCAAACTCATTATAAATGATAAAAAGTTTGCCCTGGATACAGATGTGGCTCTTGCAGAAGACTACTTTGTTAAGGGTGACACTATCTTTACCTCTTTTGAAGGCAATCTGCCCTATTCAAAATTTGTGATACAGAAAATTGACGATCACAACCTTCAATTGTTATCGCCGGATTCGGCAGTGCTTCAATTTACAAAGCCATAAAAAACCCGTTAGCTTATAAAGCTAACGGGTAACATTAAACTAAACTGAAACTAAGTTCTTTAGAGTAGAGATCAGAGACCGGAGATTAGAGATTAGTTAATTTGTAATCTGACTGATCTCTGTTCTCTAACCTCCCACTAATCTCAATATCTCTTGCGGCGCTCACCATTACGGTCATCACGGCGCTTGCCTGAAAAATCGCGGAAGCCACCATTATGACCACCGGTTTTTTCCCTGTTATCGCTACGATAACCGCCTTCGCGCTTTTTATAGTTTGATGATCCGCCGCTTCGTCTTTCGCTGTGCCCTTCTCCCGAAATTTCTATCCTTACATCACGTCCATGGAAATCAGTTCCCTTAAAGCCGTTTTGCACTTTGGCAACGTCATCATTAGGTACTTCGAAAAACGAATAAACACCTTTCACATCGATCTTACCAACAGTTTTCCCGCTGATCTTGGTTGTGTTGCAGATATATCCCAACAGGTCGCCGCGGGTAAACCCGTCAACAGAACCTAAGTTGATGAATAGGCGAGTGAAGTCCGAACGCATACCTGTACGGTTAAAGCGATCTCCCTCACTGCGGCGGCTTTCTTCAACCGGTGCATTCAGGTCGGGCGCATTCTTGTAATAATCCAGGAAACGGTTAAACTCCAGTGAAGCAAAACGTTTGATGATCTCTTCCTTACTCATATCCTTGAACTCGTCCATGATACGGGGAATATATTGCTCTATCTGCTGTTCGTTCACCTCTACATTGTGAACCTTGTGAACTAATGCAAATAACTGTTTTTCAACAACATCAAAACCTGTAGGTATTTCAACTTTAGCAAATCGCTTGCCGATAACTTTCTCTATCTGGCGTATCTTACCTAATTCTTTTGCATTGATAATAGCGATTGAAACACCTGTTTTACCGGCACGGGCAGTACGTCCGCTGCGGTGGGTGTAATTCTCGATCTCATCAGGCAATGAATAGTTGATAACGTGGGTAACGTCGTTTACGTCGATACCGCGAGCGGCAACATCTGTAGCGATGAGCAATTGCAGGCTACGTTCGCGGTAACGTTTCATTACCTTATC
>JBQCEA010000241.1:0-5006 GCA_051960695.1 Mucilaginibacter sp.
AGTTGGTGTATAGCTTGCATATAATTCAACCCTCTTCTTAATAGCAATTCCTGCCTTCAAAGGAAATGCGGCCCATGTTTTGTAAAACTGTGGATAACGATCATCGAAAACCTTTTCAGGAAAATTAGTGTAGGTGATCGTATAACGATAATGATTATAAAAAGAAAAATTTATTGCCATACCAACATCGGCGAACACTTTTAATTGCTCACTATTATATAAATTGTATACAACTTGCGGTGTAAAAATGCCATTATATTGGTTTAAGTTTAAGGATGCACTGGAACCCACGGGAGTAGAATACTCGTCAGCATAAAAA
The DNA here is from genome assembly GCA_051960695.1 of Mucilaginibacter sp. Taxonomy (GTDB): domain Bacteria; phylum Bacteroidota; class Bacteroidia; order Sphingobacteriales; family Sphingobacteriaceae; genus Mucilaginibacter. Next base: position 320 of record JBQCEA010000241.1, read on the forward strand.
AAGCTATATTTTCCATAGGCGTAGGAAATTTCTAAACGAAAATAAAATTTCTGAATGGTTTTGTTGGGAAAAATATCGATGCCAGCATTGATCCGTGGTGTAACAGAATTACTTGCAGGGGCATTTGCTAATGAGAAATTACCGATAAAATCCAGTTTATTATGAGTAATTGCCGCTCCGGCAAACCATCTTGTCCCAAACAAATTCTTAGAAGTCAAATGGAGTTCTGAATCTCCATTTATCTTATTTACAATTTTCACCAAGTCGCTCTCATTATAATCAGCTTCAGGGATCAAACCTGATAGCGAATTTTCTTTGCCATTCTTTTCAGCTTCATACTGTAATTGTATCCGGTAACGTCTAACATAATGCACAGTACTTGTTGCGTCAGGATTATAGAATGCATGAAATTCTAACTCTTGTGGTAATTGTGGACTCGCGGTTTCCGATATGTAAAACCGAAGCTTAATGTCATCATTATAAGAATATAACGCAAGGTTTTTGCCTTTAGCTAAAACATGCAAAAACACCGTGTCGATATGATAACTGGTATCCAATTTTGAGGAAATTTTATTTATGTCAACCGGATCCTGACTAACAGAAACTATATATCTCTCATAATATTCAAGCCCGTTGATGGCAAAAGCTTTCGCATTGCGAACGTTAAATTCCTGTGTTTGATCATTGTTATCCTTATAGGTGATCTGTTTAGGATTATTGTCCCACTCACGGTAATCAATAGCGCCTTTTAGTGTGTCTCCCTGAAGCGTTACAACATAGCCCGGTTTGAAATTGCTTTGTGCAGAAGATAGAAATGGAAGAAGTAGAATAATAGATAGAAGGGTTAGAATTTTTTTCATTAAGGTGGTTTTATTTAAATAAGTAATTGAATCCAACTTGAGTATTGCGTGCGGATAACGAGTTTTGCGTATATCGGACATACACCGCCCAGTGTTTGCCGGTTTGTATGCCGGCATCAAATAAAAAGCCGGTATTAAAATTCAGATCTGCATGCCGGACATCAGAGTAAAAATATTTATCAATTGTTAAACCTATTCCTCCGTATAATTTAAAATCAGGCTTATTATAAAAATTATAAATAACCTGTGGCATGAAAGATCCTTGATATATGTTAAATGTGTTATAGTATTTGTATTGCCCGCCTGTGAACATCATTTCAAAACGCAATATCAGCTGACGAATGTTAGGATTGGTAAACACATTTATCCCTCCGGAAATAGCTGGTAAAATACTTCTAAATGCAGAACTGCTTTCATCAAGCTGTTTAGAACCGTCAGGCAGGGTTTTAGTAATATTTAAACCCGCTCCAGCGAAAAACTGGTATCCTTTAGCCTCGCCGCTATTACTTTTTCCGGATCTATCTGAATGGTTTATTCGCCTGACGATCTTTGAAATATCATCAGCAGTATAATCCGCCTTGGACATATAGGTTATTAGAGCATCGTTCAGCTCGTTATATTTCAACGCTTCGGCACTGAGCTGCTTTTGATAAGTATTCTCTAAAATAGTGCCTATTCCTGTATTTGAAATAGGATCAAAGTATGTCCTGAAGATCAACTCCCTGGGAAATGAATTCGTATTATCACTCAGAAAATAACGAGTTTTTATTTCATCTGTATAGGAGTATAGTGTCAGTCTCTTTCCGGTTTCAATTACTTTTAAAAAAACCGTATCGGTTCTGAAACTCGTATCCCGCACATTTCCTATTTTAAATGGAGATGTAGGGTCTGTCGTTACCGGGCCGGTGTATTTGATATATGTTTCAAGATCATTAATATTAAAGCAACTGATATCGTTTACAGTATACTTTTTACTGTTTACTTCAGTAAGCGCAGCTTTAAAACTGATATTTGTTGGTGTATAATGCCACTCCTTATAGTCGATAAATCCTTTTATAGTGTCACCTTTAACCGTTACCACATAGCCAGGAGTGTAATTGCTTTGGGCCAGACAAAAAATGGGCAACAGGACGCCCATCAATAAAAGAGATAGAAAAAATTTCATGTGTTATTTTAAATCAAACAGATAAATCAAACCTACTTGAGCGCTGGTAGAATTTAGTTGAAAATAACCTCCGTTTGTTGAATTTGCTCCGGTTTGATAATTAGCAAAAACTTCAAGGTTTTTGGTAAATTGTACCCCGGCTTTTAAAACAAATGAATTATCCCAGCTACTGAAAAAGAACGGATTAGTAGAGGCAAGACCTGATTCCGAGTCGTCATGGCTCTGCGTACCAAAATAGCTATTGGTAAAGCTAAACTTAGAAAATTCTATTCCAACACCGGCAAATACCTTAAAATTATCAGTATTATAAAAATTGTAAATAATCTGCGGAGATGCGGTTAAAGCCAATTCATTATAGGAAACTTCAGTAGGCAGGTAAGGAGAAACCTTATCTGTAAATAAATATTTGTAACTGCCCGGAGCTACAGAAAATTCCAGCCTGATCTGAAGTTTTTTAGTAGCCGGATTAGCGAAAAGGTTCATTCCAAAAAATGGCGCCGGCAATATGGATGTATTAGACCTGCCGCCTGCTGCATAATACGCACTTGCGACAGAAGGACTGGTGGTGTAAATATTTGCAGCAACGCCTGCAAATAGATTTATAGAAGACCCGCTGTAGTGTTTTTTGTTGTATTCAGCTTTGGTCATATGATTTATTTTGCTGACAATTTGTAAAAGATCGTCACCACTATAATCTGCCTTGCTGATATATGTAATAAGATTATCGTTCAATTCATTATTTCTTGCTGCTATAGCACTCAATTGTTTACGATAAGTATTTTCCGTTCGGTTTCTCATTACTTTATAAACCAACTCTTGGGGTGCAAATGCAGGTTGCTCTCCAGCAAAAAAGCGCTGTTTTAACTCATCAGTGTAGGAATATAGTGCTACTGTTCGGCCTTTTTCTAAAACTTTTAAAAAAACGGTTGCCACTCTAAAGCTCGTGTCACGTACGTCTGTAGATACATCATTTATAGCGTCAGTGCTTATGGGGCCTGAATATTTTATAAAAGATTCGAGACCAACAATGTCAAAATAACCGATATCATTAGGTCCATATTTAACACTATTATTATCCGTAAGGGATGATTTAAAATCAATCTCATCGGGATTCATATTCCACTCACGATAATCAATAAAGCCTTTTATGGTATCGCCTTTCAGCGTTACTACATAACCGGGTTTGTAATTGCTCTGAGCAAAGGAAAAAACTGGCAAAAGCAGGGTTGCAGCCAAGAGGGGTAAAAAGTGTTTCATTGCAATAAAGGTTTAGGGATGCAAATTATAGCTTTTTCTAAGAAAACCAAACTAATTCAGACTAATCATAAATAACACTTTGATAGTCAATCCAATCACTTATTCAATTACTTTTACCACATGCATCACGAACATCACTTAAAAAGTTCAGTTACCATCCAGGATATTGTGATCGGCATGTCCGACGGTTTAACAGTTCCCTTTGCTCTTGCTGCCGGCCTTAGCGGGGCTGTAAAGTCATCCGATATTGTAGTTACAGCCGGTATTGCCGAAATAGTTGCGGGATCTATCGCTATGGGCTTAGGCGGATTCCTCGCAGGCAAAACAGAAGCCGACCATTATGCATCGGAACTGAAACGTGAGTATGAGGAAGTAGAACGCGTGCCTGACCAGGAGAAACTGGAAGTGCGCGAAGTATTTGCCGGTTTTGGCTTATCTGAGAAACTTCAGCATGAAATAGCCGACGAGATGGCAAAAGATAAGGATAAATGGGTAGACTTTATGATGCGCTATGAACTTGGCCTTGAAAAGCCGGAAACCAACCGGGCCAGGAAAAGTGCGATAACCATCGGCTTATCCTATATCATAGGCGGAATTATTCCGCTATCTCCATATTTCTTTATCGCTGATTCGCAACGAGCTTTGATCTATTCCTGCGCTATTACCGTGGTTTGCCTGTTTGTATTCGGTTATTTTAAGAGCCGGGTTACAGGCCAGCCCCCTATCTCTGGTGCATTTAAAGTGCTGGTTATTGGTGCCTTAGCAGCCGCCGCCGCATTTATAATGGCTAAGCTGATCAATGGTGCTTAGCTGTAAAAGAGGTTGAGTTGTTAAAACTTAATGAACTTTTCTATTTGCTCATTGGTATAACGCAGGGTATCCTCTTTAAACAAATTACCGTTCTCGTCTAATTCTTTATGAATGGCTGGTATATGGATCTTAAGCGGCATAACGTGCAGGTGAACGTAATGGCACACACCTGTAAAGTGGTCCACGCCACGAATATTACCATACCGGCCGGATGATATACCCACCAATGCAGCCTTCTTCTCATAAAAACTTTCCGGGAACGAGCAGGCATCCACAAAAACCTTTAATACTCCGGGATAGCTGCCATTATATTCAGGTATAATGAAGAGAAACTTCTCTGTACGGGTAACAATATCCTGTATAGGTTTAAAAGCCTCACTTCTCTTACCGTAAAGGTCAGTTTCGATGAGATTAGAGGGCAATTGAGAGAGAGACAACACCGCAGCCTCAACTCCTTTTTCCTTGAATCTTTCCTGGTAATAACGGGCAACCTTGAGTGTGGAGCTTCCTTCGCGATTAGTTGATGATATAATGGTTATCATTGGTTTTCAATTAGCGAATTAATGAATTATTGATTTATTGATTTAATAACTCA
>JBQCEA010000242.1:0-4096 GCA_051960695.1 Mucilaginibacter sp.
CAGTCCTGTCTAAAAGACCTCCACGTATTAATCCCCGGATTCCCGCGCATCTTGCGGCTAACTTTACCTTTGGTAAATGCGCGGTCTTCGCTGAAGTAAACGAAAGAATAAATGGCACGCCGGCTTATGCCATATCAGCGATTCGTTATGCGTCACATGCGATAGGAAAAACAGGGTTTTGTCATAGTGTTAATGTACATCCCGATGGTGACTGGGAAGATGCCTGGGGAAAGCAACCTTCCGTGAATATTCTCAACCGTTATGGTATAAAAACCTTGATTTAAAAAGAGACCTTCAGGCCGATGTTGTGACCCGTCTGCGCCAAAACTCTCCTGAGCTTTATCAAGAATATGATTCTCTTGCAGAATCACTAATAATAGGCTCATATCGGAATACGTTAAATAATAAACTCAAATAGCCTGATCACATGATATAGCGTTCGACACGCTTAGTAGCAGAAATGATAAATTTTCCCGGCTGAAAAGGAAACGATTCCGGCGCTAATCTCTAATCTCTATGCACAAGTTCCGGGTGCTATGATTTCAATGGTAGAAAGCTGTAGTAGTATTTGGTAAATGTTATACTTTAGTAAACTCTGATATTATTCTTAAATCATCGATAAAACGGTTCGAGAATTGTACCATAGAGTTCACAAAAAGCCTTACGATATTGAGGCTTTTTTTATTTTTGGTTATAAAAACGGCGGGAACTTAATAACAAAGTTATATAAGGCTTATTGATAACCCATCGCTTGCAGCTGGAACAATTCAGCATATCTGCCACCTTTTGCCAGCAGTTCTTCATGAGAGCCAATTTCAACAATTTCACCCTTGTCGAGCACCACAATCCTATCGGCCATTCTCACTGTCGAAAAGCGGTGTGAAATTAGTACCGCCATCTTGCCTTGTGTCAGTTCCGTAAATCTCTCAAATACCTGGAATTCTGCCCGCGCATCCAAAGCGGATGTTGGTTCATCCAGAATCAATAATTGTGCTTCTCGCATATATGCCCGGGCTATGGCTACTTTTTGCCACTCGCCGCCCGACAGCTCGACGCCCTCAGCGAAACGCTTACCAAGCATCTGATCATAGCCGCGAGGCAATTTTTGAACGAGTTCATCAGCAAGACTTCGACGGGCAGATGCTCTTATCAGTTCATCATTCTCTTTTTCTCCGATATTTCCGGCAGCTATATTCTGAGAAAAGGTCATTTGATAACGAAGGAAATCCTGGAAGATAATGCCAATATGCCGGCGCAATTCAGTCAGATTATATTCTTTCAGATCGTACCCATCCAGCAGAATCCGGCCCTCGGTCGGGTCGTATAGCCTGGCTAATAATTTGACTAATGTGCTTTTACCGGCACCATTCTCTCCAACCAATGCGAGCTTTTCGGCCGGGCGCAAGGCAAAATTGAGGTGCCGGTTGGCCCAGCGATCGCTGTTCAGGTATTGGAAGCCTACGTTTTCGAAAGTAAAGCCTTGTTGGATAGGATTGGGAAACGGCCGCGGTTGTGGTTTATCATGAATCTTTGGCTTTATCTCGAAGAACTCAAAGAAGTCGCTCAGAAAGATAGCACCTTGCGACACGGTTGTAAACCGGCTGAGTACACCTTCGAGCAGTGTTCGTAATTGGCGGAACGACCCGGCCAAAAAAGTTAGTTCGCCGATGGTAAGCGCTCCGCTAACTGTACGGACAATAATAAATACATAAGCACCATAATATCCTAAACTGCCCAACAGTGCAAAGAAGATTCCCCAAATAGATCTTTGAACGGCGATCCGCTTATTATCGGCATAAAACTTGTCCGAGAGTACTTTAAACCTGTCAATAATAAATCCGGAAAGACTGAACATTTTGATCTCTTTAGCTGTCTCGTCGCTAGCGCCGATGTAACGCAGATAGTCTAGTTCACGCCGCTGGGGTGTTTGGCTGCGGGTTAGGGCGTAAGTCTGATCATTGAAATAAGATTCACCAATAAATGCAGGTAAGATCGCCACGACCAAAAGCAGGATTAACCAGGGATTGAACACGATCAAACCGGCAGCCAGGAAGCCTATTGTAATCATATCCTGTATCTGGCCCATTACCTGCGATAGCAAGATCGTGCGTCCCAGGGTTTGTTGCCGCGCCCGTTCCAGTTTGTCATAGAACACTGCGTCCTCAAATTGGTCAAGATCGAGCGTGGCAGCATGCTCCAGGATCTTCACCGAGGTATGATTGGAGAACAAATCGCCCAGCAAGCTGTCCATTAAAGTGACTGCTCTGCTAAGTCCGTCGGATAATATCGCGAGGGCAAACTCAATGGCTACCACCTTCCATAAAAAATCACGCGAAAATGAACTATCACCCCTGCTCAAATGAACTACCTGGTCAATGATCAATTTGCCGATATAAAGGAGAAGAAATGGTAGTGATGCCTTCATAAAACGCAAAACGACATTGATCAGCATCATTCTTGGGCTCGATTGCCATACAAGCTTAAAAAAGGCAGGCAGGTTTCGGAGCGCCCTTAAACGATCTTTAATGGTTACTTCGGGCTGGTTTCGTGAAGCTTGACTATCCAATTTCTATTTTTTCCTGCTAATTTATAATGAATCGGTTAATAACCTTGTGCCATTCTGTGGAACAAGGTTACTCCAATGACAAAGAGCCGAGTAATCAATTTCGCTAATTCTGTTTGGCCGGCACAGAAAAAATTTCAAAACGTTTTAGGCACGCCTTTTTTCAAAAAACCAAGTTCGGCATAAAAATTGATTTCCAACGCAGTCAGAAGAATAAATCAGCTACCCATATGCCTTTGAACAGAAGACCCTCACCTGATACGCTCGCCGCGCTGGAAAAAGCGCCCAATATGTATTTGGTGCTGTCTCCTGATCTATACATCCTGACGGCAAGTGATCTGTACCTGGAAGCAACAAAAACTACCAGGGAAGCGATCCGGGGAAAACACATCTTCGAAGCGTTTCCTGACAACCCGGACCTTCCGGATGCGGACGGCGTACAGAACATACATGCTTCGCTTCAAACCGTCCTTCGAACGAAAAAACCTGATCATATGCCCGTTCAGCGTTACGATGTACCTGACATCGCTGAACCCGGTAAATTCATACGGCGTTATTGGGACCCCAGCCATACGCCGGTTTTGGACGAGAATGGCGACATCTCCTATATTGTCCAGCTTGCCACCAATGTTACAGATAAGATCATCGCGGAGCAGTCCCTTTTGAAAAGCTATGAGGAGCAAACAGTTACCACCGATCGCATCCTGGCGCTCAATAATGAATTGCTCGCAGCCAATACCCAATTCCGGGAGACGCAACAGCAGCTCAGCCTGCTGAATCAGAATCTGGAACAACGCGTCAAACAGCGCACCAGAGAACTTTCAGAAGCTTACGAGGAACAAGCGGCGGTGAATGAAGAACTGACCGCCACCAACGAGGAATTACGCGAAACTCAGCAGCGATTGGAGCAGGCCAACAGGGAATTAGCCGTAGGTGCGACGCGCTTGCGCATGGCGGTTGAATCTACCGGGCTCGGCACCTGGGAATATTTACCAGTGACGGAACAACTATTCTGGTCCAAAGAATGCTGTGACATTTTCGGGGTCAGTGAGACGCAGCCGGTTAACTTTCACAGCTATATTGAACACATCCATCCGGACGATGCTGGGTGGGTGAGCGCCAGGATCGCGGAGTGCCTGCAGTCAGAATCGGCCGGGAATTACACGGCGATGCACCGTATTATCCGCGCCGATACCAAGGAGGTACGCTGGCTGAACGCGCAGGGCACCGTTGAATTCGAATCGGGCATCGCCACGCGTTTTTTGGGCACGGCGCTGGATATTACGGAGTTAAAGGAAATGGAGGAAACAAGCGCCAGGCTGGCGGCTATTGTCACTTCGTCTAACGATGCTATAGTCAGCAAGACGCTCGAAGGTGTGATCACCACCTGGAATGATGCCGCGCAGCGTTTATTTGGTTACACACCCGGGGAAATCATCGGCCAGCCAATCTACAAACTCAGCCCAAACGAGCGGCATCACGAAGAAGAAATGATACTTAACCAGTTACGCAACGGCGAACGTTTGGAGCACT
>JBQCEA010000243.1:0-3897 GCA_051960695.1 Mucilaginibacter sp.
TGAAGCAAGGAAATTTGGCGTACGCTCCGCAATGCCATCAAAAAAGGCGCTTCAGCTTTGCCCGGAAGTAATATTTATCAGGCCGCGGTTCGCAGTCTATAAAGAAGTTTCGCAGCATATCCGGGAAATATTTAGAAGATACACTGACCTTATTGAGCCACTTTCATTGGATGAAGCTTATCTTGATGTCACCACAGATAAGCAAAGCGTTGGATCGGCAATCGAAATTGCTAAGCTGATCAAACAAGCCATTAAGGATGAACTGGAGCTAACCGCATCAGCAGGTGTTTCAATAAACAAATTTATTGCTAAGATCGCTTCGGATATAAACAAGCCAGATGGCTTAACTTTTATAGGGCCTTCGTCTATTGAGGCATTTATGGAGAAGCTGCCTGTCGAGAAATTTTTTGGTGTGGGAAAAGTAACCGCTGATAAGATGAAAAAGATGGGCTTGCATACCGGCGCCGATCTGAAACAACTTAGCGAAGATGAAATGGTTAAGCATTTTGGCAAGGCCGGCCGCTTTTATTATCAAATAGTAAGGGGTATTGATGACCGTGAGGTGCAGCCTAATCGTGAAACCAAATCGATAGGAGCAGAGGACACTTTCGCTTATGACCTTACCACTGCAGAAGAAATGTTTGCCGAGTTGGATAAAATAGCCCCAACCGTTTGCAGGCGCGTTCAGCAATATGCATTGAAGGGGCGCACTGTTACGTTAAAGATCAAATACAGCGATTTCAGGCAGATTACCCGTAACCAGTCGTTCACCGAAGCGATAGATGATCTGGAAACTGTACTTGAAACGGCAAAGAAACTATTGTTAGCCACAGAACCGGAAGGCAAACTGGTGCGGCTGTTAGGTATTACCTTATCAAATTTTGGTGAGCAGCCAAAAAAGAAAGAAGATAATACCAACCAATTAGATCTGTTTGAAAGTTAATCTGGCTTAGTTTTCAAGATCAGACAGTTAGCGGATTTGGCCATTTTTAGCCATATCGCAGGAATTTGTAACAAAAATCTTGCAATTAAGATTTTGATTTTTTACTTTCACTTTAAATAACCAATTAATCTAAGCTTTCTGAAAAAGATTGTCGCCATATTGTTGCTCAGTGCCCATCTCTTTAGCTTGGGTGGCTACACATTGGTGTTCAAATACCTTATCCATCAATCCGATGTTCAGATCGTAAAACAGATGTACGCCGGTAAACCTGGTTCGCAAAAGCTTATCGAGTTAAAAATACCTGTTCACATGCCTACTGTGCAGGATTGGACCGACTATGAGCCGATTGTGGGTCAGATAGAGCTTGCTGACGGATATTATAACTATGTGGGGCTGAAAATGACAAGGGATACCATGTCATTGCTTTGCTTGCCCAACCATGTTAAAACGCAATTGGTTAAAGAGAACTTTATCATGGCCAAGGATTTCTCGGATGTGCCTTTGAGTAAAAAGGGGGCAGAGCCTTTGGCGAAAAAAGTAAACCTGGGGTATGACCATGTTTACCAGGTATTAAACTGCACTTATACACAATTAGCAACGCTGGTTAAGCCGGTTGTTGTTAAAGAGCATATACACCTCGATCACCCTTATATTGAATCCCCGGGTAAGCCACCCAACGCATCTTGCTAAACTATCCGTTTGTTAATCCATTCCATTTTGTTGATTAAATAAGCCGCTGGCTTATACATTTATCTATTTAAGGCTATTTATTTAGTGCAAATGGTTTTATTAACAAGCGATAGTTTCCGCTATTGATGGCCTTGTTTTGCCTGCTATATCGCGGCAACCGGCTGTCATCTTTACAATTCATTCAATTTATTGTCGGTTTATTAGAAAGGTGAAAATGAGATCTTTTTACACGCATTTGTACAAGTACATTGCGGTTGTTGGTTGCATTGTTTTATCCGCACAATGTGCATCAGCCCAAATGGAAAATGACGGGATAATGATCCCCAAAAACTATATATGTGCCGGGGTGATGTACAGCAATTCAAGCTGGACAAATTACTGGGAGGGTACTTTTAAAAGGGATAACCTTAATCTTGGTACAGTTAGCGCCAATATGTACAGCGCTATGGCCACTTATGGCATTACTAATAACATTATTGCAACGATCAGTCTGCCCTATATCACTACCAATGCTTCCGCCGGTACAATGCATAGCCAAAGTGGTTTTCAGGACATTGCCCTGAACTTAAAATGGCGTGGGCTAAGATACCGGTCGGGCAGTAACACATTGTCAATATTTGCCAGTATTACCGGTTCTATCCCGGTTAGTAACTACCAGGCCGATTACCTGCCCCTTGCCTTAGGCAGCCACAGTGACAACCTTACCGGCAGGGCAATAGTAGATTATACTTACGGCAAATACTTTTTTACAGGTTCCGGAGCCTATATGAATAGAGGCAATGTCACTATTGACCGCAATGCGTACTATACCACTCAAATGGTGTATAGTAACCAGGTTGAATTGCCAAACATGACCAATTATAACTTCCGGACGGGATACAGGAGCAAATACTTTATTGCAGAGGCTGTAGCGGATATAAACACTTCGCTGGGAGGTTTTGATATCACACAAAACAATATGCCTTTCCCGAGCAACCGGATGAATATGACGACTGCCGGAATAAACCTAAGGTACAGGTTGAGATCATTTTATGGCCTTGAGTTCGAGGCTGGTGATGATTATGTGGTTGCAGGCAGAAACGTAGGCCAAAGCAATATGGTACATGGAAGCCTGACTTACATATTCGGCCTTTCCAAACAAAAAGCTCAAGATAAGGACAGTTTTAAAAACTAAGGCGATGAAAAGAACTTTACAAAACACAGCAGTAGCATTATTTGCAATAACTGTTCTTTTTTGCATGTCGTGCAGAAAGGAAGTAGTTGACCGTACAACACAATATCAGGCGCTTGCCCCTGCAAACATCGATATCAATGCTGATACATGGAAACCAGTATTGATCACTGACCCAAGTGCATTTAATGTTCCGGCGCCTGATGCTACAACTTCACCTGCGTATGTTGCAGACCTGAACGAGATAAAGGGTTACCAGCGTAGCCTGACAAGCGACCAAAAAGCTTTGATACAATACTGGAGCGCCGGTGCTGTACTGCGTTGGAACCAGATACTACGCACATTGGTAGCCAAACATAACTTACCACCATACCAAAGCCTGGATGGTACGTATCCGGCGCCAAGCTCAACCAACCCGTTTGCGTATCCGCAATTCCCATTCTCAAACCCGCCATACGCTGCCCGTGCATTTGCTTATGTGAGTGCTGCACAGTATGATGCATTGATAGCCGCTTATCACTTTAAAAAGTTATATAACCGGGCCGCACCATACAAGAATGATCCAAATATACAGGCGCTGGTACCTAAATCTGATCTTCCGTCATACCCAAGTGAAGATGCCGTTGTTGAGGGTGCTGCCGTTGAAATGATGAAGCTGCTTTTCCCAACCGAAGTGGATTATATCGAGCAGCAGGCCGCAAACGAAAGATCATACCGCATGATGGCTGGTGCAAACACCAGGGGCGAGCTTGATGCCGGGGAATCATTGGGTAAACAGGTGGCAGATGTATTTGCTGCCCGTGCACGCACTGATAACGCTGGTAAGGCAGGCGGTAATCAAGCCTATTGGACCCAATTGCAAACGCAAACCGCAGCTAAGGGCGAACAATACTGGATAAGCCTGGAAAGCCCTAAAAGGCCGCCGATGCTGCCTTTATTCAATAAAGTAACCCCGTTCCTGTTCGATACAACGGCAATAGCACAGATCAGACCGGGGCCGCCATATTCTACAAGCTCACCTGAGTTTAAAACTGCAATGGCAGAAGTGCTGAATTATAGCCAGCATGCAACCCGCGAAAACCAGGCTTTAGTG
>JBQCEA010000244.1:0-2359 GCA_051960695.1 Mucilaginibacter sp.
ATTTTGCTACTGGCTAAAGCATTGGGCGGCGGAATGCCAATAGGTGCGTTTATAGCATCCAATGAAATAATGGGTGCGTTAAAGGACAATCCAATTTTAGGACATATCACCACTTTCGGTGGCCACCCGGTATGTTGTGCAGCAGGGCTTGCTGCATTGGAAGTATTATTAAATGAAAAGCTAACTGAGCAGGTTGCCGTAAAGGAAGCTTTATTCCGGAAGCTTCTGGTTCATCTGGCTATAAAAGAGGTACGAGGTAAAGGTCTGATGCTGGCCGTCGAACTGGAAAGTTTTGAACTGAACAAAAAGATCATTGACAGGTGTATTGAAAATGGCATTATTGTAGACTGGTTCCTGCATTGCTCCAATTCCATGCGTATCGCTCCACCCTTAATTATTACTGAAGAAGAGATCAGGAAAGCTTGTACTGTCATCATTGAAGCTATAGGCCACTTCGCTTAAAAACAAAGAGGGCTTTAGGCCCCCTTTATGATAACTATCAACTGATCTCAACACTGAAATAAAGAACGGCTTACTTGAATCATTCAGCATTCAACGCTGCAAAATTACCTACTGGTATATAAAGCCAATGTTATGTTTAAATGAACTCAAGTGTGTGTTAATAAAAAAGCCCGGCATGTTTAAAATGCCGGGCCAGGTATGATGGTCTGCAAGTATTTATGCTTTTTTATCAAAGCTAAGACACTCTTTCAGCTCTTTTTCGGTATAGGCCATGTTATATTGTTTCAAAACATCATCAGGAACGCCGTTCCATTGGTTTGGGGTATTGCCCATGTAGCCCACATCTTTAACCCCTATCTCAGAAGTATAAAAACCAGTCGCTGTCAGGTTACGCATCAGGTTAAAGAACGCTACGCCCTGACGCATTTCGGGTTTAGCTTTTTTAGGCCAGGCTATTTCGTCAACCATTGCCATTTGCTGAGTGTGGTTACAATCCCTGAATGATTTATCATAGCGTTTCAGGCATTGCATATCCAGCCAGCGCAAACCACCACGCATAGGCACCTGGTGTTCCGGCATGTCTTTTACAATAAACTCAATAAATTCCGGAACTTTCGCATCTGATGCACTGCCGCTTATATCATCTTTAGGAATGATAATATCACCTAATAGCGTTATAGTAGCCATTTCATGATCAGTAAAGAATTTTGGCTCTTCCGCTAATTTCTTATCAAATGCTTTTTCTTCAGCCATCCTGTCGGGCTGATCTGGTATTTTAGTTGTTGCCGCACCGTTTTTTGCTTCAGTTTCTTTAGCGGGCTGCTTACAGGCGTCGAGCAATACGGTAGTTGATAAACCACCTACTACCAATGCTTTTAAAGAATCTCTTCTATTCATATCAGGATCAGATATTTTGTTTTTTCATTTGGTCAACAATATATTCAGAGGCACGCATGGAAAGGGCCAGTATCGTCCATGTAATGTTCTTATCAGCTTGTGATACAAACTGACCACCATCCACGCAGAACAGGTTTTTCACATCATGCGACTGACTGTATTTATTTAGCGGTGATTTTTTAGGGTCATTACCCATACGCACCGTACCGGCCTCGTGAATGATATTACCCGGATTGTGCAAACCATAGTTGTTATGCGGCCCGTCATCTCCGCCCCAGGTAATAACCGCACCCATGCTGTGTAATATCTCAGCAAAGGTCTCTTTCATGTGCTTGGCCTGTTTGATCTCATAATCGGTCCATTTGGTATGGAAACGCAAAACAGGTATACCATATTTATCTACTACATCCGGGTCGATCTCACAATAGCTATCTTCTCTGGCAATACCTTCACCCCTGCCGGCCATGCCTACGTGTGCACCAAAGAAATAGCGGTAATCTTCTTTTAAAGAAGCGCCATAGCCGCCTGCTTCCTTTTGTTTGCCTTTTATCTTATAAGCGCCGTTCAGGTTTTCAATACCCCAGTTAAATCCATATAATGGCATACCGAAACCGCCACCGTATTCAATATGATAACCACGCGGAAAATCGAGCTTATCTTTTTTAGCATCCAGCCACCATGGCGTGTACACGTGCATACCACCCACACCATCTTCATTGTAGCGCTTGCGATCGAATAAAGCCGGAATGATACCACCCATATCAGCCCCTGTTGAATCATGCAGGTACTTACCCACAACACCGCTTGAATTGCCTATGCCGTTAGGGAAACGCTGCGATTTTGAGTTGAGCATTAACCTGGCACTTTCGCAGGCACTGGCAGCCAGTATAACAGTACGGCCATAAACCTGTTACTCCTGCATATCGGCCTTGTTGACATAAGATACACCGCTTGCAAGTCCATCACGGTTAGTTAATATTTCGCGTGCCATGGCATTTAC
>JBQCEA010000245.1:0-2187 GCA_051960695.1 Mucilaginibacter sp.
TGCAACCTGCAATATAGCAGCCAGCATGTGGGACGTAGATCCTTTGCCGTTCGTTCCGCCGATATGTACACTTTTAAATTTTTGCTGCGGTTCACCAAGCCGTTTGCACAGTTCGAGGGTATTGGTCAGGTCCTTTTTAAATGCAGAAGGCCCATCCCTTGTGAACATGGGCAGCTGGCTGTATAGATAGTTGAGGGTTTGTTGATAGTCCATAGTCTATAATCCACGGGCTATTGCCTATAGAATTAGTATGATGCGAGTGCAAATCTACATATAAACGATAGTCTATGGACAAATGAAAATCAATCGACTTTAAACACGAACGTTAAAAATCCTCTTTGTTCATCGGGGGCGTTTTCCGAAGGATTAAATTTGGCAGTCTTAGCAAGCCTTTCACATCTTGTAAAAAGATTATAGTCAGCAATAGTGGTTCCTTTAGCCCCTGCCTGGGCAAATACTACATTGCCTTTTTTATCTACATGTATTTCAACAACTATAGTACCGGCAATACGATTGCTGCCTTCTGTTGATGGCCTGTATACAAAACTACGGTTTTGCAATGCCAAGCCACCATTACCCGATCCCGTTCCATTATAGTTATTTGCCATGTTCGAGCCATTGGGTTTGCCCTGGTTGCCGGGGGTATTGGTAGTACCATCACCTTCGCCTGTTCCGCCATTGCTTTTGCCTTTATACAAAGCGTTTTGATTAACAGTTGGCTTTGCGGGTTTGGCCGGCGGGGCAGTAGATACCGTTTTGCTCGGTTTTTTGGAAGAATTTACTTCCGGCGCATCTTCTGTATTTTGCGTTACAACTTTTTTATCGCTTTGCTCCTCATGCGATTTTTGTTCAGTAGCAGGCGCAGGTGTAACCTTGGTTGGGCGGGTATGGTTTGGCCTTTCAGCTTTTGATGGTTCTTCAGTACTCATGTAATCGGTGCCCATACCCTGATCTGTCGTGCCGTAATTTACTAATATGCCGCCCGTTCCCATTTCAGGCGGGGGTGGATTTGTAAAAACAATAAAATAGCATAGGGCTGCCATTACAGCCACAATAATACCCGTTGCTAAGAAAGCCTTGGGATAATTATTCTCTTCTTCCTGGTAATCTACCATTCTAACTCTTTGGTTCTGTAGCCAAAACCAGTTTAATATTTAGTTTTTGTGCTATGTCCATTACCTGCACCACATCTTGTATAGCAACTGTACGGTCTACCGCTAAAACTATGGTGAGCTCGGTGGCCAGCTTCTTATATCCCATTAACGTGTTTTGCAGGTCTTCTATTTTCACCGGTTTATTATTTACAGTGTATTTCAGGTCCTGCGAAATGGTAACCGAAATAGTCTTTTTTGATACCGATTGGCCTGATGAAGATTTTGGCAGCAGCAACTTGATCACGTTTGGATTGGTTATGGCCGATGCGATCAGGAAAAAGAGCAGCAGGAAGAACATAATATCGTTCATTGCCGATGTATGCACTTCTGCTGATATACGCGAATGTCTTTTTCTCAGGTTCATTTGCTCGGTTCCTCTAACAGATCTATAAACTCAATGGCGTCGGTTTCTAACTTTAATATTACTTTATCAACCATCATATTCAGTATGTGGTAACAAACGTAAGCAATGATACCCACAAACAGTCCGGCTGCTGAGGTAACCATTTTTACATACAAACCACCGGATATAACACCCATACTGATGTTGTCGGTTTTGGATATATCGTAAAATATCTTAATAACACCATAAATAGTGCCCAGGAAGCCGAACATCGGTGCTATACCGGCAATAATGCCCAATATGGTAATGTTCTTTTCCAGTTTAGATACTTCAAGCTTACCAACATTCTCAATGGCGCCTTCAATATCTTTTATTGGCCTGCCGATACGTAATAAGCCTTTTTGCAGCATACGGCCCAGCGGCGAGTTGCTGTTACGGCAAATGGCAATAGCCGATTCCAGTTTGCCTGTCAGAATGCTTGTGCGAACCTGGCCCATCAGGCTTGATTCGTCCTGCGCAGCCTTGCGGATGGTAAAATAGCGTTCAAAAAATATAACCAGTCCCAGCACGGCTAAAAGCCCGATAGGCAACATAATCCAGCCGCCTTTTAACAGCAGATCGCCAAAACGGAGATCATCCTGTGCCGCAACCTGCGGCAGATGCTTTGCGGTATCAACTAACTTTTGCGCT
>JBQCEA010000246.1:0-9008 GCA_051960695.1 Mucilaginibacter sp.
ATGGCTGTAGTATTAGCAGGAACCGTGACCGCAACCTTTTCTGCCGGGAAGTTCTTCGGGGTGCCTACGCCATTTGCACTGCGCAGTTTTAGGATACGCTGATAGGTCATTTCCCTTGGCGGTAACGAGGACGGTACTAATGCCCAATCTATTCCCCATGACATTCCTTTAAGTGTTCCATCCATCACTTTCGCTGCAGCCGGCCAGGCGCTATCATCATAGTTAACAGCAGTCCAATCGCCTTTAATGGCCTGGTTCATATTTACCATTTCGCCTTTGCTGGCAGCAAAAAAGAAGCCCGGTATTGGCTGATGCCCGACATCCCTGAAAGACTTCCAGGAGCCATTGGTATTCAGAATTTCTTCTGCCTGCGAATTGCCCTGTAAAATAAAGCCAGTATGCACGCTGATTTGCGCCATCGGGGCATACTGAGCTTCATTCCAAACGAGTGCAGCCACCGTGTTTTTTCCTGCAACCAGGTATGGCGCAAGGTCTACAGTTTCGTAATTCCAGTAATAAGTATCGCCCCGTGCCGGTCCCAGCGAAACCAGTTTGCCATTCACATATAATTTGTAACGATTATCAGCCGAAACATGTACGACGAAAGAGGATGGCTTAGCCGTCAGGTCGATGTTCTTACGAAAGTAAAAAACACCATAACTAGTACCATTATCGCCGGGAAAATCTATCCATTGCGAATTCCATGGCGTTTGCCTTAGGCTGGCAGGGGTAGGCTGAGCATTGACGCCGGTTGCAGAAAAAAGAACGAAAAAAAATAGCAGAGCAGAAAAAAATGATCTCATGTGATTTGGCGCAATTATCTTTTAGGTATAAGCAATATAATGACTGTCTTTAGTTATTGAAGGCCTTTGCAGAAATATGATATCCGTCTTTAAGCAGTTTGTTGTCTACTTCTACATGCAAAATCTTTTGCTCTCCGGGCATCAATGTAAAATAGCCATCATCGAATATCGCGGGCAGTATCTGTTCGCCTTTGTTATTGAGCAATTGAGCTCTAATGCCAAATGCCGGCGCTTTGTTGAAAGTATTTGTTATGGTATAAGTCAATAACTTATGGCCATTAGCGACCTTGGAAACCACTGGTTTGCTAACTTTAAGACCGGCCCCGACTTTTGGCAGTTTTTCTATTGCTGTGTAATCCAGATAAGTATTGCCTATCCAGTAAAAGTTTTCGGAGATCAGTTTGCCCTGCCTGTTAAACAACTTCAGCCTCAGAAAATGGATATCTGATAGCTTTCCATAGTTAGCGGTTGAGTCCAATGTGAAAGCTTCTTTCGCAGATGCTGCCTCGATGTTGACAGTCGCTTTTTTACCAGATCCGTTAGCTGCTTTTCCATCACTGTTATATACGGTTGCCTCAGCAATCAGCCCCTGCAAACTGTATGGCTTATCGTTGATCACTTTAACTGCATTGGTGGCCGGATTCCATTGGATATGTACAGGCTCACATGCTGATTTTGCCCCAAAATAGGCACCAGTCAAATCGTAATAATAATCGTAAGTCTGCCAGATCATAGTAGGGTAGGCCGACTGGCTCATCCAGATCAGCATTCCCGATGCATCGTGCCACATATGATCGTTCCAGGCCTCGTACATCGCTTTCATGGTCTCAAGATTCATCAGTTGTGCCTTTTTGCAGAAGTCCTCTAATGATGTTGCCGGGCCATACTCTTTATTGATGTCTTTAATATATTTTACCGGGTCCGAGCCTCCTCCCAGGCCGCCGTCTGTGGAGAAATAATGCCGCGCCCACATATTGGTTTTGCTGTTCACAGCTTCCGGGGTTGGTGCTACCCAATAATCCTTTGGCATGAATCGTTTGAAGCTCTCGATATTGACAAAAGTTGCCATCCCGAGTTCGCTGCGAAGTCCATAACTGTCTTTGGAGAAGAGATATCCGTTATGCGGATCAGTGAAATATCTCTTTGGGTCCTCATTACTCCAAATGCCGCTGCCCGAAAGGTTGCGGCTGCCACCATGAATTGAGAAATTGGGATTGGTAACCCCTGCATTGGAACGCGGAAAGTAAAGCCGGTCGCTGCCGTCATATTCTTTAATGGCATATTTAATAGCCTCGCTGATCGAACCATTGGGATTGCCGCCAGGTACGCCTTCATTCGCGCCGCACCATATCACAACCGAAGGATGATTCCTGAATTTTTTCACTTTTTCAATAGCATTGCGCCTGAACATGTCCAAACTGTCGATCCCGCCCATATTATTCAGCCAGAAATCGTCCCAAACCATAATGCCGTATTTGTCGCAATAGTCATAAAAGGCTTCATCGGTAACTTCGCCTGTCCAATTGCGGATCATATTGAAATTCATTTCTTTGTGGAACCTTATCCTTGGTTCGTAATCTTTTCCACGCACTTTCAGCATATAGTCTGACATGCCCCAGTTACCGCCCTTAATCAGGATAGGGACACCATTAACAGAGATCCGCCACGGCCCGTTCAAGGTAGTGGTGTCGGCGGTAATTTTGCGAATACCAAAGTTCCTGCTGACCTGGCCGGATATGCCGGTTCCTTTTTCTATGAACTCAATTTTGCAGTTATACAGTGATTGCGCACCATAACCGTTGGGCCACCATAGCTTTGGATTGCGGATGCCGAGCGCTGCAAAATCGTTTTTATCGTAACTGATCGTTTTATCGCTGTTGGGCTCCAGGATCATCTCCTTACTTTGGATGACGATATTGCCCGGAGTGATCGTCGCCTTTATCCTGCCCGTAATACTTTGGGATGATGCATTATGTAATTGTGCAGTTAGGGTGAGGTTTGCAAGATGATGATTGGGCAGATCAGTTTTTATATAGGGATCAATTATGGTTACCGGTCCTGTTGTGGTTACAGCTACAGTATCGGTGATGCCGCTGTTTAAACCGGGTACTTCAGGCATCCAGTCCCAACTGGCGCTGCATATATAGGTGGGGCTTTCCCAGTTTGCCAGGGGATGGTTGTGTTGAGGGTCATTACGGGGCGGCGTAACCAGTACGGCAACAGCGTTTTTGCCATTGATAACCCAGGGCGTAACATCAAAAATGCCCCGCTGCATTAAACCTTTCAGTGTGCCTAAATGCCGTCCGTTGAAATATATTTCGCCTATCTTATTGATACCATTGAATTTAAGCCAAAGCCTTTTGCCCTTATCAAGTTGGGGCGCAATGAATTCGGTACGATACCAGTAGGGGCGGTTATATTTGGATTTGTCAACCTGGTAGATGTTTTCCGCATAGTCAGGATCTTTTTCTTTGCCGGCCTTTACGTAAGAATAAAATACAGTGCCCGGCACTACAGCATTTATCCAGCCGGTTGTCCTAAAACCGGGCGAAGATACCTGTGTTCCGGTTCCGGATGTTTCACTTTGGGGATTCAATATCCAGTGAAGATGTATGTTGTCCTGGGCAACAGCAGACGCCGGCGTCAGACAAAGACAGGCGAAGCCTGTAACAACGGTGAAAACAAATGTTGCAAGAGTATCCCGGTAATAGTAAAGTGATCTCATAAACAGTTTTAGGCTCGGTTTTTAAGCTCTCAAAGCTAAAACGATTTATTTTAATCTCAAAGCGTAATTTTATTGCCGGGTAGAATTGTAAAAATTTTGCTAAATCGTTTTATTAATGAGTTTCATTTTTCAATATTTGCCGTCGCGACTTCACGGGCTGATCGGTTAAGATCAACATCGCAAGGGTCTGACCATACTAATTATAACAAACCACTAATATGAAAATACACGGATACAAACAGATACTGGCGGCAATTTTATGTTTGGTATTTACATACAGCCAGGCTCAAACCATAGCACCTTTTAAAAGTGGGGACTGTGTAGTATTTGTAGGTAACAGTATCACGGATGGCGGGCATTATCACTCCTATATCTGGTTGTATTATATGACCCGTTTTCCTGATATGCAGTTGCGGATGTTTAATGCAGGCATAGGAGGGGACGTTGCGCACCAAATAGACGAACGTCTGCAGGACGACGTATTTAGTCACGATCCAACCGTAATCACGTTGACTTTCGGGATGAACGATACCGGTTACCAATTCTTAAACGGTTCAAAGGCCGATTCAGTTTATACACAAAAGATCGGCGTTTCGTATGGGAGTTTCCAGGATATTCTTAAAAAGCTGGTTGCCCATCCACAAGTACGCAAGATATTGATCGGTTCGTCACCATACGACGAAACTTCTAAGATCAAAGCCAAACCGCTCATCGGCAAAAACGCTGCTATTCAAAAGATCGAAGATTTTATGCGCAGTGCCGCTGTAAAAAATGGCTGGGGCTTTGTGGATTTTAATAAGCCGATGCTTGAGATCAATGAGCGACAGCAACAACAGGATTCGTTATTTACACTTCAGGGTTTCGATCGCATCCATCCCACTAATGACGGACATATGGTGATGGCTTATCTCTTTTTAAAGGCACAGGGACTTGCCGGTAAAAAGGTTGCGGAGGCTGATATC
This sequence comes from Mucilaginibacter sp., assembly GCA_051960695.1. Classification (GTDB taxonomy): domain Bacteria; phylum Bacteroidota; class Bacteroidia; order Sphingobacteriales; family Sphingobacteriaceae; genus Mucilaginibacter. The sequence goes on from JBQCEA010000246.1 coordinate 4,491, forward strand.
AATACAAGATCTCACATTATACATACCGGAAATTGCGCAATAACCAGTATGAGGAATATTGCGGGCAATATAAGCTTTGATTATTTTGCGAGATCGCTGCCGTATCCGCTGGATACGATCCCTGAGGGCGGAGGAAAACAAACAAAGTCACAGGCCGACGGGCTAAATCTTGTTCCTTTTACAAAGGAGTTTAACCAGGAGGTTCTTAAATTGCGTGGTTTAACCGCAAATAAAGATTTTGAATTGCGGATAGACGGCACTTACATCGGCAAATGGTCAGGCGCACAATTAGATTCAGGGATCAACCTGGCCCTGTACCATTCAACGCCGCAATATCAGCAGGCTTTGGCTGTGATGCACCTGAATGAAGAACGCTGGCAGATAGAGCGCCGCCTCCGCGAATATTATTGGCTGCACTATTCTGTTTTAAAACCCAGGGGGCTATTGTATAACGACAGCGAATCGACCGTTGATTCGCTGCAGAACTATGCCAAAAAGGACTTCTTTGTGGCTGTTACTTTGCCTACTTACCGCAATGCCCGTTTCAAAAGTGTCAGGGAAGCCTGGCAAAAGGAGATCGAGCTGCTGACTACAGAAATTTACCGCATAAACCGCCCGCAAATACATCATTTTATCATCACGCCTGTTCGGGCGCCATCTACCTATGAAAAAACATCTACCAAGTAAAAGCTTGAAGAGGCTGACCATCATTGCCGTTCTTGGCTTTTTAGCACCATTGTATGCCCAAAGCCAGGATACAACTTATTATATCGATGGATATCATGGCGGCGTTTGGGGGCATTATCCTGACTGGAATACCAGGTTTATGACAGATATGCTGAAGAAGCATCCCTATTGGAATATCAACCTCGAAATAGAGCCCGAAACCTGGCAACGCGCTGCAAAGACTGATCCGGTTGCTTACCATGAATTTAAATCGATGGTATCTGGCGATGGGTATACCGGACGTATCGAATATGTTAATCCGTCATATGCTCAGAGCTACTTGTTTAATATTGATGGCGAAAGTATCATCCGTCAATTTGCCTATGGCATGAAAATGCTTCGCAAGGATTTTCCGGGCATCACCTTTACTTCATATTCTTCCGAAGAGCCATGTTTTACAAGTGCGCTTCCGCAAATATTAACTTCATTTGGCTTAAAATACGCCTCTCTCAAAAACCCCAATACATGTTTTGGCGGCTACACCCGTGCACATGGAGGCGACCTGGTAAGCTGGGAAGGGCCGGATGGCAGCCGGATAATGGCTGTTCCGCGCTATGAAAATGAAAAACTGTCCCCAGGATCTACCTGGCAGACGATCGCCTGGAATAATTCGCCGGAATACATTCAATCTTCATTCAGGGCAGGGATCAAGCACCCGGTTGGCATGACCTTGCAGGATGCCGGCTGGAAAGGCGGCCCTTTCCTGGGTGGGGGTAACGAGCCGGCAGCAAAAAATAAATACGTTACCTGGCGTCAATATTTTGAAGCGGTTAAAACTGATCCTGACCCGGTTTGGAAAGTGAGCCAGGAGGATATACTGGTAAGCCTTGTTTGGGGTTCACAGGTAACCCAAAGGATCGCACAACAAGTTCGCGCTGCTGAAAACAAGTTGATCAATGCCGAAAAAGTGATCGCAATAATGGATCTGTACCGGCCGCACCCCTGGCCGCAAGCCAAACTTGACAGCGCCTGGCGCACACTTTTGCTTTCACAGCATCATGATTGCTGGATCGTGCCTTATAACGGAAAACCCGGCAATACCTGGGCTGATAAAGTGCTGAGCTGGACAAACAACAGTAATTCAATCACCGACAGTTTAGTTAATAGTAATGACAGTAAAAAAGGCTCATCGGTGCAGGTCACAGTTTATAATGCGCAGTTCCACCAGCGTGAAGAGCCGGTCGAGATTGGCCTCCCTGCCGAATTAAGCAATAAAAGCGTATCGGTAGTTGCTGCAAATGGCAGAGAGGTAGCCTCGCAGATCATAACCGATACACTTCAGCATCATAAAGTACTGTTCAGTGCTTTAGTACCAGCGTTTGGTTTCAGCAGGTTTAAGATAATTGCACAAAAAGGTTCGGCCCGTAAAGAAGGTGCCAAAGTGGCAAAGCTTCAAAATGGCGATTACAGCGTGGAAACGGATATGTACCGACTTATTATCAGTCCCGCGCGTGGCGGAAGCATAACAAGTCTTTACGATAAGCAATTGCAGAAAGAGTTTGTCGATCAGCATGACACACTCGGTTTTAACACGTTACGCGGAAACTTTTACAAGGATGGCGGATTGAAGAAGTCTGATCAGTCGCCCGTCAGAATAAAGGTATTAGAAGATGGACCGGTCCGTGTCAAAATACAGGTAGCGGGAATTATCGGTAATACGCCGTGGACCCAAACGATAGCCCTTTGGGCACATCAACGGGTAATCGACATTGATTTAAACATCAACTGGCAGCATAATGTAGGGATAGGAGAAGAAACACCTCCCGGAACTTATGATTGGAAGAATTATCACAAGGCATTTTATAACGACCGCAAAAAACTGCTTGCTGTGTTTCCGGTCGGTCTGAAAGGGCAGAAGATATATAAAAACGCACCTTTCGATGTGGCAGAAAGCAGGTTGAAAAATACATTTTTTACCTCTTGGGACAGCATCAAGAATAACGTCCTGCTGAATTGGGTTGATGTTACAGGCAATAAAGACCAATACGGGATGGCACTGTTCAGCGATCATACAACTGCTTATGTTCATGGCGAAGATTTTCCGCTGGGATTAATTGTTCAATATTCAGGTATGGGGCTATGGGGGCGAAACTATACCATTAACGGCCCAACACACATTCATTATGCGTTGATGCCGCATAAAGGGCGATGGGATCAGGCTAAAATTTGGTCAGCTTCTGCCGATTGGAATCAACCGCTTGTTGCTTTGGTTGGCAATACAGGTTCAAGAGGTGTTGAATCGATGATAGATTCTGTGTCTGACGGTTTAGTTCTGTCATCTGCAAAAACGGATGGCGGCAGCTTCACCATGAGGGTTTTTAATGCTGAAGGCATGAATGGGTTAAAGTCAATAAAGCCAGCTTTTAAGTATGACAAGGCCATTCTCAGATCGCTTGATGGCATTCAGGTAGAAGAATTAAAGACGGGGCATAATGGCATAACGCTGGATATTCCGCGTTTTGGCATTCGCACCATCGAGTTTACGCATATCCATACTCATTGAGGAACTAAGCGAAAATTTTAAAATATTGCGATTTGAATTTGCTAAAACGATTTTATTAAATATTTTTGACAATCTGATCCAATCAATAAACCAAAATGTTCAGTCCTTTAAAGCTTTCTGTAAGACTCATATTAGCGTCTGCGTTTACCCTTGTTATCACGAGGGGCAGCGCGCAAAGGCTATCCTCTTATATAAATCCGATGATCGGAGCGAGCAGTAGTGCTGCCGCCGCTGGTATTTATCATGGGCTTGGTAAAACTTTCCCGGGGGCTACTACACCGTATGGCATGGTACAGGTTAGCCCGAACACCATTACCGGTGGAGATAACGGATCAGGCTACAGCGATGAACATACCAGCATCGAAGGTTTTGCCTTTACCCAGATGAGTGGCATAGGATGGTATGGTGATATGGGAAATTTCCTGGTAATGCCGTCAAATGGTCCAATGAGGACATGTGCAGGAAAATTGGATAGAAGTACGCCAGGCTACCGTTCGTCTTATGATAAGCAAAGCGAGAAAGCATCGGCAGGATATTACCGTGTTTTTCTGACGGATTATCATATCAAAGCCGAGATGACCGCCGCACCTCATAGCGGCATGCTGAGATTTACTTTTCCTAAAGGGGCAGACTCCCGTATCCAAATCGACCTGGCACGCAGGGTTGGCGGTACATCGACTTTGCAATATGTAAAGGTGGTGAATGATAATACCATTGAAGGCTGGATGAAATGCACACCTGATGGTGGTGGCTGGGGCGATGGCGCGGGCCATGCAGATTACACGGTTTATTTCTATGCGCAATTCAGTAAGCCTCTGAAAAGTTATGGTATCTGGAGCGCTGATATACCCGACGGCTGGTCACGCAAACGTGAGGATGTTGAAAGCGATAAATACCAATCGCAGGTTGCAAAAGCTGTTATATTAAAGGGTTTACGGGAGAAGCAGGGCAAACACCTGGGATTCTTTACTGAATTTGCAACGCACGAAAACGAGCAGGTTGAAATGCGTGCCGGAATATCTTATGTTGATATTGCAGGTGCTAAAAAGAATCTTGAAAGGGAAATAAAAAGCTGGAACTTTGATGCTGTTCATCAACAGGCTGTAAATAGTTGGAATCACGCGCTTTCGAAGATAAAAGTTGAGGGGGGAACCCAGGAACAAAAAACCGTTTTCTATACAGCACTCTATCACACCATGATAGATCCCCGCATTATTACTGATGTGGACGGCCGTTATCCTGGCGGTGATGGCAGGATATATAGGTCAGCAGGATTTAAAAAACGTACG
>JBQCEA010000247.1:0-3683 GCA_051960695.1 Mucilaginibacter sp.
ATCTTCCATTGTCTGTGTCCGGATAATTGTTTAAAAAATCTGTTAACTCAAATTGAAAGCGTTCGGGGTTTTCCCTCGCCAGTTGCTCGGTGTAACCATCCCAAAAAAGCTGGTCGGTCAGTTCTACAAATTGTTCGTACATAGGAATTGCTATTTTTTGGTGAAACCCTAAAAAGTCCCCGGCATGACCGGGGACACTGATTACTTCATGGCTCAGGCGTTTGGGAACCTGATCCCCGACTCGATCTCCGCTAACTTGGCGTAACAAGCTTTTTTTACGAACTCCGCCACCATTTTAATAAGGTTGGATGTATTGGTAATAAAAGTCCTGCCTTTGCTGTCATAGATCGCCAACTTGCAACCCTGAAAGTGGTTACTCTCTAACTCGTCGCTTTCTTCCATCAACTGGATCTCAAATTTTTCCAGTTCGTCAATGCGCGAAATAAGATTATCCCTTTTCACGCTTTCCCGGTACAGGGCATGTACGGTTTTAAGGGTACGCTCCAAACCGATGCCGGACGGTACATTCTCGGTTTTAACTTCTTCGGTTTTGGCGGCTTCTGTCTTTGCCGGCTCCGTTTTAGGCTGCCCTGTACTTTTGTCATTCGGTTTTTCATCCTTGGCGGGATTTGTTTTACTCTTTCCGGCTTCTGCGTTGCTGTTGGCGGGATGTTTCGAGGCTGAACCGTTGGTGGTAGTAACCTTGTTGTTGAGTTCTTTGGCGGTTGCGTCCTTAACGCCTGTGCCGTTTTCCTGGAATTCCATTTTCTGAATGGGTTTTAAGTGAAAAAATCTGTTAACTGCTCAAAGTCATTTCGGCTAAAAGCCTCCTTTGGCCTTTGATAGAGGCTAAAAATTTGAGCGTAGGGCTGGCGGACAAGGCTGCCGCAAAAAAATACTACCGGAGCACAGCGAAAGGTGGAGATTTTTTAGGCGGCACTCTGCATGGCCTTGACCGCCGAAGAGGGATAAATTTGCCTCAAGCAAAGGCCAAAGGAATTCACTTTATCTAATCAGAAAATGGTCGATGAAAATGGCATAGATTCTAAAAAGCTGAGAGAAAATCAGCAACCGAGATACTAGGTGTAGTATCAACTCGGCAGACTAAGCCCATCGTGCAGGAAATTTGAAAAACCAGGCTTTAAAATCCTAAACGTCCAACAGTTAATCAGAACTTAATCTCCCTCGTTGGGTCGACCCAATCCGCCTAAAATCAACATTCAGCTCATCAGCGAGCTGAAAAATAATGTCCATAGGAAAATCTATCAGGCCGTACATATTCCAGATTTATAATTTAACAGCAAAGGCTAAGCGGCATACTCATCTTACCCAACAAGAGTTAGGCAACATTACTAATAAAAAGCTGTATCAGTCCCGAGCGCTATGCTATTGTCTTGCACCACGCATAGCATAGCGACTGCGGCAATTATGAGTTTCGCTAAAATTTGGAGCGACGGGCTCTTTACCCCAAATTTTTTTCCCCGCTCGCTTAGGATTTTGCTGAAAATGATTATTTCTTATTTCAAAATACGTCGTTATAGCTTGTTGACAATCCTCGACGGACTTATAATCACTATTGTGAATTACCGTCTTGGCCAAGCCGCCGAAAACTGACTCAATTACGTTGAGGTATTGAGTGTGGGCGGGGAGCGGTGCTAATTTTATCTCGGGACGATGCTGACGATTATGTTCTCCTATAAAATCAAGTAATATTTTGGAACGGTGCCAACTTACTGCGTCCCAACATAAATAAATACGGTTTTGATCGCTATAATTACTAATTAGCATTTCTAAAAGTTTGATCGTTTCAAAGGTATTCTTCCGCTTCGAAAAAAAATGAGTAACTTGATTCGTAGACAGTTCCAATGCAGTGGTGCAGATCACGACACCTTTATGCTTTTGTTTTTCAGGTATATCGTAACGTTCCCCATGAGCTTTCAGCATCCTTCCTCCTTTGATCTTGACGCCCACTGGGCCATATTCATCGATAGAAAAGAATTTTTCATCGGGCTCCAGGCTACTTAGTATACTTTGAATCTTTTTTATCTTATCTCGGAATTTGGGATCTTGGCTCGTCAGTATATCCCTTGACTTTTTAAAGGTGTAGCGTAGCTGCTTTAAACAATACTTGATCTGATACCATGATACATTTTCCCGATGTAATTTACTATACTGTTCACTTAATGCTGTTATAGTCCAGCTCGTCCGATTTATGCCATAAACTTTAGGCGATTCGTGCAATAATTTTACAATATTCTCTTTGCGTGCATTCATCCGTTTCGCCACCATAGGAGATATTTTATGTTTTGCCAATTCAAAAGCTTTTAACCCATTTCGCTTATAGGCTGCGATCCAATTACTAACCGTTTTACGCGTGGCTTCAATCTTTCGACTGATTTCGGTCACTGTAGCACCTCTGCTGGCCATTTGCAATGTTACCGCAATTTGCCAATTACGACGACTATCAGAACATCGCCATTTTTTCAGTGTTTTTATATCTGCGCCAGAGATTGGTGAAAGCAGGTTCGGTTTTCGGGGAAAATCATTTTCAGCTATCCACTGGTAAAATAGGGCAGTAAACGATAAGTAGCTATATCCTTGTGGGCATATAACACGATATTTCTTCCAAACAGGCTTAGCCTTAACTCCGGGTTTTTCAACAGCTAATAATTTGGGCAATAATTCCATTAACCTAACATAAAGTGCTGTTTGCCAGTGTGGCCTGGTGGGTTCAGGCATATAAAAATTCATGTCTTTTAACCGCTCCGGATAGGCGGTCTGAATGCGTTTAAATTCCCGCATGTATCGCCAGGAAGTAACGGTAGAGATTTGAAGTTTTTTTGCAATGCGATAGCTTGTTGAATCGCCGGCTATAAACTGACGACGCAAGGCATTCATTTTCTTCTTGGAAATTTGATGGCGGAACATAAACCAAGATCATATCCCATTAACCTTGCTACAAAGCGGTTGTTTCAATATAGGTAATTCCAATACCTTAACATCAATCCAGAATTTTATCAAAACGAGCTTTACGAAGTTTCCTTGTATAATCCCTGGGTTGCAAGTGAGAGCGACCTCAAGCAACTAATTCAAGCGGATTATGATCTTGTAAAAACTCAATATTGGAAATCCGACACATTGTACAACGGGAACCTTGGGATGGGTGCCGACCTTGACTTATTTGTTTGGCACATAGGCCTAAAGCGCATAAAAATAATATCGGGTTATGAATTTAATATGTATACTAAGGAATTCGAGGTCAAACACTTTGGGATCAGGCATGTGCCCGGCGGACGGATGAGCGGGCCGGATTGGCCAGGTTAAGCGGAGCGTACGGTCCAATACAGGTCACGAGCGGCGGGGCATCCGGCTGACGGGCTCTTGCCGTGCGGCCGTAAAACGGCGGAAGGAATGAGTGAGCTTTGCGAAGCGAATGGATGAGGCGGTTTAACGGCGAGGCTAATTGTGGCAGGGACCGGCACGGCATCCTCTGAAGGAGATACAGTAAAGGGCCCGGCGCGTGGCGATGGGCGACTACCCCCATGAATTTAAAAGCGGGTATAAACACGCATTGATCTATCAACTTAAATCATGTGACCTTAATAAAAAGCTTTCCGGGTCGATCTCCATTTTTTTAAATTGAACGTCTTTAAATTGAAAGTGGATCATTTGGCTTATAAAGG
>JBQCEA010000248.1:0-2794 GCA_051960695.1 Mucilaginibacter sp.
ATGAATTTGTTATTATGGAAATGGATTTTGGAATCTGGAGAATTCACTGTTTTATATTTAACACGACCGGGAATCGGCGTGGGTACATGCTTACCTGCATCGTAAAGAAGGAGATATTTGGAATGCTGACTATTGGTATAGCAAAGCCCGGCAAAAGCGCCCAGACCTGTCTTTAGAAGAGGAATGGGAACAGTTGGTATTACAATTTCTTGATCGGAACTGATCGATACAAATCATTCAAAAGGGGTTCGAATAGATGTTCTTATTGCCTGGCAGGTTTCCTAACTTCAATATTGGGCAGTAGCCCTGTAAAAATGCCGATGAGCGGAAGGAATGCGCATATCTTGAATATATAATTAATGCTGGTTTGATCTGCCAACTTTCCTAACACGGCCGAACCTAATCCGCCCATACCGAACGCAAGTCCAAAAAATAAGCCCGCGATCAGTCCTACTTTTCCGGGAACAAGTTCTGTAGCGTACACTAAAATAGCAGAGAATGCAGATGAGAGTATCAGCCCGATAAATACTGACAATGCACCGGTCCAAAATAGTGATGCATAAGGTAACATGAGCGTAAATGGCGCAACCCCTAATATTGAGATCCAAATAACATATTTCCTTCCAAAGCGGTCGCCAAGCGCTCCCCCGAACAGCGTGCCGGCCGCAACTGCACCTAAAAAAGCAAAAAGATAAAGCTGCGACTGCTGTAATGTCAGCTGAAATTTATTGATCAGGTAGAAAGTGTAATAATTGGTGATGCAAGCAAGGTAGAAGTACTTCGAAAAGATCAAGATCAGCAATATGAAAAGCGAAAAGAACACTTTCTTCCGGGAAAGGCTGTGAATAGCTTCAGCAGGGACTTTGCCTTGGTTTTGTGCCCTTGAATTCAGATGCTGTTGATACCACCTGGCTATGCCGGAAAGAATGATAATACCTAATATTGCAGCGATGCAGAACCATACAATATATAATTGCCCGTGCGGCGCAACAATTATGGCTGCGAACAAAGGGCCGATCGCGCTACCTGCGTTTCCTCCGAGTTGAAAGATCGATTGGGCAAGCCCTTTTCTGCCGCCAGCAGCTATATGTGCAACCCTGGACGACTCCGGATGAAAAATGGATGAGCCGACACCAATAAGGCTTACGGCAAACAAAATATAAACAAAACTACCCGCAAACGCAGCTGCAAACAAGCCCAGGCTGGTAAAGCCCATCCCAATCGCCAAAGAATATGGCCGGGGAGTCCGGTCGGTATAAAAGCCGACAAATGGTTGGAGCAAGGAAGCGGTCAGCTGATAAGTAAGCGTAATCAGGCCAACCTGCGTGAATGATAAATGGTATTTTTCCTTAATAAGCGGATAAACCGATGGTACTACCGCCTGAAGCATGTCATTGATCAAGTGGGCCAGGCTTATAGTAAAAAGCACAGCAAATACGGTTTCCTGCGTGACTTGCTTAGCACTGACTTGAATTGATTTTTTCATTACGCAAATAGTAATACCGGATAGGCGCAACTAAATTGAAAAATTTTATTGAAAACAATCAATTCAGCTTATATTATAAGCTGTTTTCATAAAAAATGCCGAGCTTGCTATAATCCTTGACCGTTAGACAGCTATTTATTCAGAATGAAAAAAGCGATCCTGCTTGTTTTAGCAACGATAATTTTTACTTATGCAGACGCGCAGTTTAGCGTGAGTGCCAATCACCATTATATTCTTAAGAATGGTAAGCCATTTTTTTGGATGGGCGATACAGCATGGGAGTTATTTCATCGCCTTAACCAAGAAGAGGCCGATATATACCTTAAAACCCGCAGTGAACAAGGTTTCACCGTTATCCAAGCGGTGGTTTTAGCTGAACTGGATGGTTTACACGACCCTAATGCCTATGGTGAAAAACCACTGATAAATGATGACCCGACGCAACCGAACGAGAAATATTTTGAGCATATAGATTATATAATAGATAAGGCTGCTCAGTATAATCTGAACATAGCCATGTTGCCCACATGGGCCGATAAAGTAAATAAAAGTACCTGGGGCAAAGGTCCGGAGATATTTAATGAAGAGAATGCGGCTATTTATGGCAGATGGTTAGCCAATCGCTACAAAAACCGGACAAACATCATTTGGATATTAGGGGGTGACCGGCAGCCGCGCGATGAACATGACATCGCTATTTGGCATGCTATGGGCAATGCTATTATGGCTGCCACCGATGGTAAAGCCCTCATCACTTACCATTGCCAGCCTAATCAGCTGGGATCAGCACAATGGTTCAGGAACGAGAAGTGGTTTGCATTTAACATGTTCCAGAACGGCCATTGCCGTGATGAGCCAATATATGATAAGATGAGTGCGGCTTATTCGGCATTGCCTATAAAGCCCGAGATAGACGGTGAACCGTTATATGAAGATCACCCGGTTTGCTTTAATGCGTATGATCTTGGTACCTCAAGCGCTTATGACATACGGAAATATGCTTATGTAGATCTCTTTTCGGGGGCATTCGGCCATACTTACGGATGTCATGACATCTGGCAGATGTATTCGCCAAAACATGAACCTGTAAATGGTCCGCATATGTATTGGACGGAGGCGCTTAAATTGCCCGGCGCCCAACAGATGGGTTATTTGCGAAAATTGATGGAATCTCATCCAATACTTGACCGCATACCGGATCAGTCATTGATCAAAGAAAATAATTATCCTATGCCCGAGCGCATCCAGGCTACGCGGGGCAAAGACTATGCTTTTATTTATACAGCAGCAGGCAGATCGTTTACGGTA
>JBQCEA010000249.1:0-5746 GCA_051960695.1 Mucilaginibacter sp.
CTAACTATTAATTTACGAATCATTACATATAGTGTTGGTATCTATTCCAGATACAGCCCCATAACTGCAAGTTATAAGAAATCAAGAAAACCTTAAAGAGTAAATTCTGCGTTGAAATTGCGGGGAAATAAAAAAGCCCTTCAGATTATCTCTAAAGGGCTTTCTGTGGGAGCAACAGGATTCGAACCTGTGACCCTCTGCTTGTAAGGCAGATGCTCTGAACCAGCTGAGCTATGCTCCCATCGTATAGGGACTGCAAATATAGGATGTAAGTTCAATTACCCAAAAAATAATTTACATTTTTTAAAAATGGCCTGTCAAGCAGGCATTTAACTTAATTTTTTTACAAATTGATCATAAAAATTTCACAGCAATACACTTTAAAGTTTATACCTTTACAGCCTCTTCCATATCTATTATAAAGGCCCTAGAAAAATTGTTCTTTATCCCTGCCTTAAACTTCACAATTGAATTTTCTAACCGAACCTTTTAATAACATTTAACGTCAAAAGAGAGTTTATGGAAGTAAACTATATTATTCTTGCGCATAAAAACCCCAGGCAGGTTAGGCGTTTGATCGAAAAATTAGACGGAATCAATTGCAATTTTTATCTGCATGTTGATAAAGGCGCAGATATTGCTCCATTCATTGAGGAATTGTCCCATCTTCAAAAGATACATGTTTTGCCGGATGAAAAACGTGAAGCTACCGTATGGGGCGACATTGGTTTGATAAAAGCCACGCTTAACAGCCTCGAACAAATTGTGGCCGACGGACGAAACGGTTTTTGTGCCTTATTGAGCGGACAAGACTACCCTATCAAAAGCAATGAAGCCATCGCGTCGTTTTTGACAAATAATCCGCAAACAAACTTTATATCTACTTTCTCTATACCTTCAAGCCGCTGGGCTAATGATGGGATGAAGAGGTTAACACTATATAAATTTAATATTTCTAACCGTAGAAAACATTCTGTAGTTCTTCCATCGGTTTTCGAAAGAAATTTTTATACCCTGAAGTCTTTTAAATGTATTTTGCGGCTAATAAGGGCCGGGAAATTCCAATTCCTGAAAAAGATATTCAAAAAACGGCGAATGCCCGCTTATATTGCACCATTTGGCGGCGAGCATTGGTGGACCCTGCCAGTTGAAACTATCGGTGAAATACTCGGTTTTTTAAAAAAGCACCCGGATTTTTATACCTACCACAAGGATACCTCATTACCTGAAGAGATATTCTTCCATAGCATAGTGATGCATTTAGCCGGACATAATCCTGAAATGGTTATCAAGCCGACATTAACTTATGTAAATTGGGAGCGCGAAAACGTTGTTTTACCCGTAACATTTACTGGGAACGATCTGGATGAACTAAAAAACCAGCCTGAGAATATGTTATTTGCCCGGAAGTTTGATATTGGGGTGGATGAGGGTATTTTAGATCTGATAGATGAACTGGAACTCAGCCGGTCTGAAAACGCATTATAGAGCAGTTTCAGCCATTTTCTGATACCTGTTCATCAACAAGCTTTTCCAGCATTTCTTTGGTTATCGGCTTAAAAATAAATGACCTTACAAAAGAGTACCTGGTAGCCTGTTTAATATCTGACGGGTTAATTGAAGATGACAGAACGTAAATCTTTAATGTTCTGGTAAGATCTTCATAGATTTTATCGACGTTATCAAGAAATTTCCACCCGTCAAAGTAGGGCATATACAGGTCCAGCAGGATGATATCGGGGAGTATGTCACTATTATCTTTGTTTTCTTCTAAAAAGGCTATTACTTCTTCGCCGTCGTCCGTACACTTTACCTCATAGGTCAATTTGTATCTACTTAAAATTCTTTTCAGTATAAACTGGTCGAGCGGACTGTCGTCTATAAATATAAGTTTTTTCATACGCTTAGGTTTACATCAAAAATAGCTGTATGTAATAGCTTAACTTATAGGGTTTTCACGCTAAATGCTACGTAGTAATACGGATTTATGCTACAGGCTTAGTGTAAATAAATCGATACAAATGTTCATTTTATCTATACATATACAATATTTAAAAACTTATTTGGTTGTTATTACTTATTTAAAATGTTTGATACCCCGAACTAGTAATAAACACCTTAACCACAAAGAGAAAGACTAAATATGATATTACTATTTTGCGGATTATCAGGGGCTGGCAAATCAACTTTAGCCGAAAAGGTTAAAAATAAGCTGGCAGGTGATGAAATTTTTGTTGAGATCATAGATGCCGATGAATATCGTCAGCGTTTGTTTAAGGATCTCGGCTATTCACAAGAGGACCGTTTTGAAAACATCAGGCGGTTAGGGTTCATCGCCAATAAGTTTTCGTCACACAATATTATAACTATTGTTAGTGCCATAAACCCTTATGACAGCATCCGGCAGGAATTGGTGCGGAAATATAAGCGTGTAAAAGTGATCCACATAGATTGTGACGTCGATGTTTTGATAAAACGCGATACTAAAGGCCTGTATAAAAGAGCTTTGCTGCCCGATGGACATCCGGATAAGCTATGTAATTTAACCGGAGTAAATGACCCGTTCGAGGTTCCTGAGTCGCCAGATCTTTATATTAATACCAACACTTCTACCGTCCGCGAAAATACTAATGAGATATATTCATTTATTATGAGAAATATTGTCAAAGAGAAATATATGTATAATACTTATGCGCATGTATCATAACATGGAGCATTATACAATCTGACAATTTATATTTAGCAATTTTTTATTGACGAAAACATTTACATGCATTCGAAGACGCTGATCGTTGCCGGGATGCATCGTTCCGGTACATCATTAATTACCAACTGGTTATACCATTGCGGCCTGCAAGTAGGTGAAAATCTTGTTGGTGCCAATGCCAGCAATATGGAAGGGCATTATGAAGATGTTGAATTTCTAAAGATCCATGAAGAAATATTAGCTGATAATGGCCTTCTGGTTACCGGGCTGATACATGACAAGAAAATAAACATCTCTGATTACGAACTTGAGAAGATCAAGGCTATTATCAATATAAAAGATAAAAGGTTTGCTCAATGGGGTTGGAAAGAACCCCGCACATGCCTTTTTCTGGATATTTATAAAAAATTATTGCCACAAGCAAAATATCTGATTATCATTCGGGACTATAAAGCCGTAGTGAGCTCGCTCCTTAAGCGTGATTTTGCTGAGACTGAAAATAAGTACTTGTTTAGAAGTTCTTTTACAAGGTTCAAATGGAAGTACTTAAAAAGAAACCGGAAAAAAAGGCAGCTTTATCAGGCAAATGCTGAAAATTATCTTAAAGTATGGATAGATTATAATGAGCATATTTTAAGTATCCTGCCTGAACTGTCCCCTGAAGATTATATAGCCATCAATTATTCATTACTTGAAAAAGCTGATGAAAAAGTCTTTTCACTGTTGACAAATAAATGGGGTTTTGACCTTAAATATTTTCCGTTCAAAAAAATATACAAGCAAAATCTGATAAGCAACGTAGCTGATCTGGCGGAATTTATAAAAGATAAAAAATTGGTGTCAAAAGCGCATAAGATTGAAGGGGCATTTGATCAATACCTGCTCAAATCATAGGCTCATTAATCATATAATACTTTCAATGTAGTAGCCTTTTCCGTTAAGTTCAAAACTTTCGCCAGGTTTTTTCCCCATTAATTTTAAACCAATTGGCGAAGATGGCGAAACAGCAAAAAAAGGCTGTCCGTCTATATTCAGCATACCTGCGCCAATAGATAAAAAGAATTTGCCGTTGTTGGTATTGATTACGCTGCCGGCCTCGGCCCTGTCTAATGAGGGCTGAAGGCTGATGCGGTTCAGGGCAGCCATTAATTTATTTGCCTCGTTTAATTGTGTTTGGTTCCGATCGGTTTCCTGAAGCATCATTTCCCTGCCTGTTTCATATTTATCGCCTGCGCTGCTTTTTGTTTCTTCATTAGCAGCGTCCTGTGCGTTAAAAACCGCTTGTTTGGCCTCGTCTATACGTTTTTGTACGTAGTTTATACACTGCTGTAATAATTTTTCTTTCAGATCGCTCATTGATGATCGTATTGTGTAAATTCAGAATGATCAGGGTTTTATTATTGTCTTTACCGGGTAATATCAGAGGCAATATCCTTGTCTTTTCCCAGGCGGGGGTCATCCGGAACGATTTCCATATCGGGGCTATCAATATAATCAGTATACCATTGTATAGCCTCAACAAAATCTAAAGCATCATCAGATGTAATGCCAACGGTTTCAAATGCAAATACTTTATTATTGCTGCAACCGTATAGCTGAATTTCGTTAGGATTAGGTTGAAAAACCTCATCTTCCAGGCGGTAAACCCTTACCCGTAGTTCAGTATCCCTTGAATGGATTACGTCTCTCCGCGGATTATTAGGATCTGTTGCTAACAGATATACATTACGGTTTTTCATATCGGTTTAACAAACCCGGGGGCTTGTTGGTTTCAAGATGATAACCAAATGTAATATTTATTATTCAATAAGTTGTATATGAAAAGCTATTCAATGGATAAATATAATACCAGAAATATATCATAAAACGCATTTCTGATATTATATAATCTATATTAACTGAGGTGAAGTTTGACTAATTATATTTAAATAATATTATTAAAACATATAATAAACAGCTACTTATGAATTAATAAGATTCGCTGATGTGATGACTTTGCGGGTCAACGCGCTTAAGCACAATGTTGGTTACAGGTTTTACAACCAATGGTATTTTCTCAACCCTGGTTTCACTGGTATCCAGTCCAAAGGCCTTGGCTTCGGTTTGTGATACCTTTTTAATGGCAAAGTAACTATTGAGTATAAAGCTTTCCTTAACGCTGAATTCGTTATTGTACGACAGGAATTTTTCAATGATCACAAATTGGAAGTCGGCAGTTTGGTTAAATTTCCGCAGCGACTCATAGCGGCTCAATATGTCTACCTCATTACGACTAACCATGTCCTCAACAACCTTTCTGAAAAGTACATTGATACGAGGTTGTATCCTGAAACCTAAACGAAACTCGACCCGGATAATTTTGCCGGGTTCCAGTTCCTCAACGCTATATTCCATAGTGTAAGGGTCATCCATGCGCTCAATGTGAAGGAACCAGTAAGTATCTGCGCGTTTCGGCTTTCTGCTGAGGATAGAGTAGATGATCTTCTCTTCTATCTGCTTGGCGTTATTGGCCTTGGTAAGATATACCAGGTGGGTCGCAAATTTTGACACTGTTTGGTCAGCGCTCAATGCATTGAGCAGTGGAATTTTATCCTTCAGATCAACAAAATGCAGGAATCGATTGGTGATCTTACGTGCTTTGAACCAAACATACATGGTAAATATCAATCCTACTTCAAACACCAGGAAGAATAACCTTTTTACGATCTTAACTGAATTTGCTATAAAAAAGGACGATTCAACCGTGACAAAAATGCAGAGTATCAGTACCACTACCCATAAGGGCCAATGCCTTTTATAACGCATATAATATGACATTAGCAGGGTTGTCATTAACATAGCGATGGTTATTGAAAAGCCATACGCGGCTGTCATATGTTCTGATGTTTGAAAATAGAGCACTACCGCTATGCAGCCAAAACACAATACCCAGTTAATGGCCGGGATATAGATCTGTCCGCGAATATTCGAGGGATATTTTACCGTAATACGGGGCCATAAATTCATGCTGATAGCCTCACTGATGAGCGTGAATGAACC
>JBQCEA010000250.1:0-4743 GCA_051960695.1 Mucilaginibacter sp.
AAAGCATTTTGGTATTTGTGCCCAGCATCAATTTGATATCGTCGATATTTTCAATCGCCGAATTTTTACCTACTTCCGGTATCGATCCTGCTCCCATTCCCTCGGTTAAACTGGCACCCAATTGTACTTTATTCGGGATAGGACTCAGTTCAAGAGCCTGCGCATCGGTATTGCAAATAATAAAGTCAACACCGGTAATACCCTGCTTGTACATGTGGTTTACTGCGTTGCCACCTCCACCGCCAACACCAATAACCTTGATAATGGACGATTTTTCTTTTAACATCTCAAACTGCATATTCCTAATTTCCAGCTAAATGTGAATGACCAATATTTTATTTAACCTATCTGTAATATTATTACTTTTTCAACAATGTTTTTCCACATTTGTCTATAATGTTGAAAAGTTCCAAAATGTGAATAATTATTATCTCGTAACTATTTCAGGAAATCCTCATCTTTTATATCGTCCTTAATAAAACGCTTGCCTGTGGCTAATAAACGCTCAAATAAACCGAACCGTTTATCGTCGTCCAGCTTTGGTTTTTCAACCTTTATCTCTGATCCAAGAACAGCATCGTTGTACTCCATTTTCTGGATACCCTTAATTAAAAGGCCAATACCGGTAGCGAATGTCGGGCTTTGTAATTCCTCATAAATAGGTTTCGGCAACACTTCATTTTTAGCCAAATGCTCGTTCGGATAACCCACGCGGCAATCCAAGCCCGTTACATATTCAACTAACTGCGGCAAGTGTTTCAATTGCGCACCACCACCGGTTATCACAATGCCTGCGATCAGCTTTTTCTCGTAACCGGATGATTTGATCTCATAATACACATGCTCAATGATCTCTTCCATCCTCGCCTGTATTACATAAGCCAGGTTCTTTACCGATATTTCCTTTGGCTCGCGGCCGCGAAGCCCAGGTACGCACACGATCTCATTTTCTTTATTCTCTTCAGCCAACGCCGAACCGAACCTTACTTTAAGCTGCTCGGCAATGTTGCGCATTACAGAACAACCTTCGCGTATATCTTCGGTTACGCTGTTACCGCCAAAAGGTATAACCGCGGTATGACGGATAATGCCTTCATGGAAAATGGCCACATCTGTTGTGCCACCGCCTATGTCCACCAAAACCACACCGGCTTCTTTTTCCTCGTCACTCAATACCGATTCAGAAGATGCTAATGGTTCCAGTATTAGGTCCTGGGTTTCCATGTGGGCTTTGTTCACGCATTTTACAATGTTTTTGATAGCAGTAACCTGGCCCGAAATAATATGGAAGTTAGCTTCAAGGCGCACACCTGCCATACCGATAGGATCTTTGATCCCCGGCTCATTATCCACAGTAAACTCCTGCGGCAATACGTGGATGATCTCCTCCCCAGGAGGCATTACCAGGTTGTACATATCCTCAACCAGCTTATCAATATCCTTGCGACCAATTTCCGACTGCAAGTCGCGACGAGTGATTAAACCACGGTGCTGCAAACTTTTGATATGCTGCCCGGCGATACCCACATTCACTACCCTGATCTCTACGTTCGATTGCGTACCGGCAATATCAACAGCCTGTACAATACCCTGAACCGTTTTATCGATATTGGATACCATGCCACGGGTAACGCCTGCAGATTCGGCCTTGCCAATACCCAATACCTCTATTTTGCCGTTTTTACTGCGGCGGCCAACAATAGCACAGATCTTCGTCGTACCGATGTCCAACCCAACTACGATTGGCGAACTCTTTTCCTGTGTCGAACTCTTGTCCATATTAATTATTTATTTGAGATGTGTCTTTTTTTAACTTCAATGAATCTTCCCTTGCAACTGCTTTCAGCGAATCCTTTTTAAAGTTATCGCTCTTAACGCCTACCACCTGGTTAGCATACTTAATGTTGATAATCTTGTACCTGTCCCATCCAACCTCCGGCATTGCCTTTTTATAAAAGGTAAGCAGGTTGCTGAACTTGGTATCAAGCGAATCGGCAGTACCCAGCAAAATGCGGTTATTGCCAACCCGTGGTATCAATTCTATTTCATGGTTTTGGTCCACGTATATCTGGGCTATCTGCGCGCTCCATAACGAGTCGCGGTTGATAAAATCAGCCGTTTTAAAAACCTGTTTTGCTATATCGGTATGCAGGGTATCTACTTTATTACCGAATGCTTCTTCTATATAGCCATTGGCTGCCAATACATTCGCCGTAAAGTTTGACGATAACGGTATTTTCAACCCATTCTGATCGATATAGAAGTTCTGGTCGAACTGATTTATTACCCTCAGCACCGGTTGCCGCTGGTTGATCTCGACCCGGATAATACCATCCATATCCGCATAAACCATCGCCGACTGGATAAAGGGATTTGCTTTCAGCTTATTTTCGAGGGCATGTAAGTTAATACTCTCCATATTACGGCCGATAAGCTGGTGCTTATGTATCTTTAAAATATTATCTACCTCTTGCTTGTCGATAAAGTACTGGTTGCCGGGTATGTAAATTTTTACTCCTTTACAATACACCCCTGCCTTCTTAAATTCAATGAAACTCATCAGCACAATCAGCCCGCCCAGGCTTACAGCCCAGGTAAAACCGATTAGAATATTCCTCCAGATGCGTTTCTTAAACATTTTCCAACACCTTTTTTAACGGCTGCACCAACTGGTCAATATCCCCTGCACCTACCGTTAAAAGTAGTTCAGGTTTTTGGTTTTGTACCAGCTCAATAGCTTCTTGTTTTCCACATTTCCGTTTATTCAACAATTGCATCCTGTCCAGTATCATATCCGCAGATACGCCTTCAATCGGCAACTCACGGGCGGGATAAATGTCCAGCATGATGAGCTCATCGCTCATATCCAGCACTTCGGCAAAGCCATCGGCGAAATCGCGGGTACGGGTAAATAGATGCGGCTGAAAAATTGTTGTGAGTTTTTTGTTTGGAAACAATTTTTTGACCGAACTAATAGCCGCCCGCAATTCTTCCGGATGGTGTGCGTAGTCATCTATATAAATGTGTTCTTTATTCTTTACAATGTATTCAAAGCGGCGTTTAACCCCCTTGAACGAACCCAGCGCTTTTTTGATCAGCTCCGGCTCAACGTCCACTTTCAATGCAACCTCTATTGCAGCGGTAGCATTCTCAACGTTGTGCATACCGGCAATACCAAGCTTTATATTATTTATGCTGACCTCGCTATTCTTAAAATCAAAATAGAAGTTGCCGTCCTCGATCCTGATGTTTTGGCCTTTCACATCAGCAGGCCCTTGTGCGCTGTAAGTGATACCACTGGTAAGCGGCAGATCTTCATGCGCTATCAGCGTACCATTCTCTTTTATCTGCGAAGCAAACTGTCTGAAAGAATCTGTCAGGTGATTATGGTCACCGTAAATATCCAAATGGTCTGCATCCATTGAGGTGATCACCGCAATATCAGGATGAAGTGTCAGAAACGAACGGTCGTATTCATCAGCCTCAACCACTACAATGTTATTCTTACCGTACAGCACATTACTATTATAGTTAGAAGAAATGCCACCAAGAAAAGCCGAACAATCCTTGCCCGAATCTTTCAGGATATGGGCTATCATGCACGAGGTAGTGGTTTTGCCATGTGTACCGGCCACAGCAATGGTAAACATGCTTTTGCTGATGATACCCAATACCTGCGAACGTTTAAACAGTTCAAACCCGCTATTTTTAAAGAAATTGAATATTGCTGAGTCCCTTGGTATGGCAGGCGTATAGATAATTAATGTACACGCGTCCGGCGTTTTGAAGCTCATCGGTATCCAATCGGTACGGTCATCAAATATCACCCGTATACCTTCATTGTGAAGCTGGTCGGTTAATTCTGTCGGGGTTCGGTCGTAACCGCAAACAATACATCCTAAATGAGCAAAGTACCGGGCCAGGCCACTCATGCCTATGCCTCCTATGCCAATTAAATATACCCTTTTGATGTTTTGCAGTTCCATTTCTTCTTTCAAAAAAGCCCTCCCTGCCCCTCGGCAGGGAAAGCCGAAATTTAGATTAACCTGTTATATTAATTACCTCTCTCGCGATGACTTCGTCAGCATCCGGCAAAGCCAGTTTACTAATGTTATCACCAAGGCTCTTTCTTTTCATATCATTATTTAATAGTTCTAATGCCGTGTTAACCAACTGTTCTTTTGCGTCTTTATCGGCAATAAATTCACATGCATTATTTTGTACTAAGCTCTGCGCATTTTTGGTTTGATGGTCTTCCGCCACGTTTGGCGAAGGCACCAGTATTACCGGCTTACCTACTACACACAATTCGGCTATTGTACCTGCGCCCGCCCTGGATATGATCACATCAGCCGCTGCATAAGCCAGATCCATACTATTCAAAAATGCCATTACACGGATGTTTGGATGAGGATTACCCAGGCGTCTCATAACATCTTCATAGTAATACTTTCCGGTTTGCCATATCAGCTGCACATCTGCCTCAACGATCTTCTCCAGGTCTGCGAGTACACTATGATTCAGCGTACGTGCGCCCAAACTACCGCCTATTACCAGCAGGGTCTTTTTATTCGGAGATAATTTAAACTCCTGCAATCCCTGTTCCCTTTTGCCCGCAATATCTACCGACGCCCGTCGTACCGGGTTACCTGTTTTCACCAATTTGTCGGCTGGGAAAAATTGTTCCATGCCATCAAAGGCCACACATATCTTTTTCGCCTTCTTACCTAAACGTTTGTTGGT
>JBQCEA010000251.1:0-5408 GCA_051960695.1 Mucilaginibacter sp.
CTGTCACAACAAGGTCGGCATCGCCAGAGCTGCCCGTGAGATTCATTGAGCCCGATCCGCTGATCACAGCATGCAGGCTACTGGATTTAACAGAGGTGCTGATATTGCCTGATCCGCTTAATACGGCTTTGAAATCGTCGGCATTGATCATGCCGTCAACTTTTATGGTACCCGAACCACTATTAGTAAGCTCGTCAAGTGATCTGGCTTCCACATAAATTTCGGCTTTGTGAATATCGTGATGGCGGTTCTCGCGGTCTTTAAACCTGATCTTTAAAGTGTTCCCTTCAACCACGGTTTCAATATCGTTGATAACATCGGCGTCGGCATCTACACGCACACTTTCCCTGCCATCAATTTTGATGTGGACATTGAAAGGCCCGGCGGAAGCCACAGCATGGAAACCGGAAACAGAACGCGACTGGCCTTGCGCCGAAGCATTTATAGCTATAACAGCAAATAGTGCTGTTGATAATAAAGCGAAAATTAGTTTTTTCATGATCTTGATAACTTTTAGCTAAAAGACATTACTAAAGATAAGAATGTTGCATCTAAACATCAATTATGAAGATGTAACCATCCCGTTTGCAGCTTCGTCTTGTTTTTTAAGCTCCTTTTTAAGTTCACGTTTACGGCGCCTTTCTTCTCTGCGCTGTTTGCGCTGTGCCCTTTTAACAATACGTTCCTGTTTTTTGACCTTCTGACCAGCTATTTGAACTTTTATATTTTCTTGTACCTGTTTGGTGACACCCGCACAGGGCTTAATACCTGCGAATAATGTTTGCCACATACTGCCCCAAAAGGTTATGGTATCAGGCCGCTCATATACCACATCGGCATACCTGGGCTTTTCGCCATCATCGTCGGGGTTATTATGTTTAATGATCAGGGTATTGGCAAAAAGCGAGGCTATGGTCATATGTTTTAGGCGGTCGTGGTTAGTATCCGCCTTAAGTATGGTAACTTTCAGATCATTATAGAGGACTGATACCCTGCCGTGCGCGTTTTTGGCACTGGCTTTAATGTCAAAGTCCATTTGCTTCAATTTCCCCGAATTAAGTTTAACAAGCGCAAGGGGCATACAGGCTTCGTTAACTGCTTTCAGGTCCATAGGGCCAACACTGCCTTTATAGGTAAATGCCGCGTTTTTGTCTGTCAGGTTAAACTTAAAAAGCACATAGAGCTTACCGGTATTCATAAAGTAAGTGCCAATGCTGGCCGTACAGATATTATTCTTTTGCAGCGAGTCTTTATTAGTAGTTACATTGAAAATATCCCCGCTGGAATTGTTAAAACTGATTGTTCCTGTTTTATTCGATTTCTTATTGTATTCGGTATAAATTACGTCGATATGCCGGGCGTGAATAGTATCAATGGTGATGCTCGCTGTTAATTGTTGCAAAGCCAGATGCGGAAAACTTTTAATACGGTTTGTCGGCGGCGATTGCCTTGGATTGCTATTGATAATCAGATTTCCATTATGTAAAATGAGCGCTGAGGCATTTAAAATGCGGTATTTATGATAGGTCACATAATCGAAATGGTTTAACTGCAGCGAATCAAGGCGTATTTTAAAACGGTCGTGATAGGTTTTGTTAAAAAATACCTGAGGTTTTACAGGCTGCACTTCCAGGCCTCCAATATTTAACTGTGACGTTTGTGTTGAAAGCCTTAAGGATTTTATCTTGTAATTGTAAAGCCCGTTACGTGATTGGCCCGAATAATTATTCAATTCAGCCTGAATATCTTTGCAGTAAAGCGTCCGTGAACGGTCAAACTGTGTAGCCGAGTCGATCAGCAGATCGGTAGCATTCAGGCTCATTTCTTTTAACTCGGATATTGCCAGTTTGCGGCCCGAATAATCTTCGTATCTAAACTTTACATCACTCAGCAGGATCTTTCCCACTTGTATAGATTTTAATGTCTTCGACATTTTTTGCCATATCGTTCTATGGTCTTTAAGCGTAGTATCCTTCGTGTGATTAAGTTGGTAGCTTATTTTTATCTCCGGCTGTTTAAGAATGATCTGTTCTATATGCAATTTATGCTGGAAGTAGAGCTTAAAAGGGTGAATATGCGACAATATCAGCCGTTTTACATGCAATTCAATGAGGTTGTTCGGGGCCAGGCGGTTTTTCTTGCGCCGATTGTAAACTGTAGTATCAAGTTTGAAAATGATATTATCAATATCGATCTCGCCTTTCATAATATGTAGATTGGCATCTGAAAAGGTGATCGTGTACAGGCTATCACTGCTTGACAGCACTGTACTGCGCACTTTTTTGGCGAGTATAGGCGACCAGTAAATATTAATGATAAGGGAAAGAATGAGGATGATCCCAACTATAATTGCGGTTATGATAAACAGTTTTTTATGCGATTTGCGCAGCTTGGCCTTCATTCAAGTCAATTATTGTTGAGCTTAATACAATAGTAACAGCAATTTGTTGATTTTTTCCTAAAGTATGTACTATGTAAACCACTTATTTATAGCATAACATCGGTTATTGTTCTGCGGTTAATGTTTTTTGTATTATATTAAGCGGACCTATGAAATTATCCATTCAAATATTACTGGGCTTCCTGATCGCAATTTCAATTGATCTGCTCGATTCTTCTGTCAATTATTCGCTTACACTGAAGGTAAAAACGAACACCGAATTTTTAACGAATTCAGAGATCATCATTCGTAATTCAGCGGCGCTGAATAAAGGCATAGTAGCCATGCAGAGCGCTTTGCGGGGCTATCTGCTTACCGGCGATGAGCGTTTCTTATCCCGGTACGGTAACGGGTCAAATAACATTCCGGCCCTTATCCGCAGTCAGACAAGTTTGCTTGGTTCCAATTTGCCGCAAAAGCAAAGGCTGGATTCTATTGACCAGATACATGCGGTTTGGGTGCGGCTTGCTGATACGCTTATCAAGTTCAAAAGGAGATCGGTGAAAAACGCTGCCTATACCCGGCAATACCAGGCCCTGTTTGCAGGAGAATTCAAAAGAAATGTTGGCAAACGGTATAACGACAGGATCGATAGTATATTCCAGGCATTCGATAAATATGAATACCATGTCAGGGAAACCAGGCGCCGGGCGCTTGCGGCCTCAATAAAGAAAACCGAAAATTTTTCATTGTTTTTCAGCCTGCTGCTGGTTATAGTTGGTTCAGGAATGGCATTTTACCTCGTCAGGAGAATATCCCGTCGTATTGCCTCTATGGTTAAACTGGCCGAAAATATCTCTAACGGCAATTTTGCCAGGGTGAATGATAATAAAAATGATGAGCTGAGCAGTTTGTCCACATCGCTTAATACCATGTCACGCCGGCTTAGTCTAAACATCAACGAGCTTAAAAAGAAGAATGACGAATTAAACCAGTTTGCGTATGTGGTATCGCACGACTTGAAAGCCCCTGTGCGGGGGATTGCCAATGTAATGCGATGGATAGATGAAGACCTTGAAAATGAGATAACGCCCCAGATGCGCAAATACCTGGATATAATACCCGAACGGCTGCGGCGTATGGAAGAGCTGATAGATGGCCTATTGGAATATGCGAGAATTGATAGGGAGAGTCCGCCAAAGGAAGAAGTGGATGTGGAACAGCTTGTGAATGAATTGGCAGGCGTGATCGTACCCAAAGAATTTAAATTTACTACTCAAAACCTTCCAAAAATGTTTGCTGAGAAGTTGCCATTGGAACAGGTATTCAGCAACCTGATCAGTAATGCGGTAAAATATAGCTCTCCGGATGATGGGGTTATTGAAGTTTCTGGCCGGGAGACAGAACAGTTTTATGAATTTACTGTTAGCGATAACGGCCTTGGTATTGATGGAGAATATCATGATAAGATCTTTGTTATTTTTCAAACCTTGCGAGAAAAGCATGATAAAGAGAGCACCGGCGTTGGGTTGGCAATAGTGAAAAAGATCATAGATGCCCGCCATGGCACAATTAAAGTAGTATCATCAGCTGGTAAGGGAGCAAGTTTTATATTTACATGGCCAAAGCACTAAAATGGGAAAGAAAGTAATTTTATTGGTTGAAGATGATGAATTGGACGTGATCAGTGTGCAGCGTTCATTGAAAAAGCTTGGCGACGATTATGAGCTGATAACAGCATACAATGGTATTGAGGCGCTTAATATATTACGCGGCAAAAACGGAAAACAACCTTTAGACCTGCTGCCGGATCTGATCCTGCTCGATATTAATATGCCTAAGATGAATGGTATAGAATTTTTGCGGGTGTTGCGTAGCGACGACGATCTGAAACACATCAGGGTGTTTGTAATGACAACTTCTGGAGAAGAACACGACAGGAAGGAAATGGTTGAGCTCGGTATTTCAGGGTACCTGATAAAACCGCTGAATTTCAATAACAACTATAAAAAAGCGGACTCAATGGATGCGTTCGTTCAATTTCACGTTGGAAAAATACTTCGCGAAGAAACCAACTCTTAGCTAAATATCTGGTTTTTGTAAAACGTGACAAACTGTCACATTAAATCTAAAATTTGTGTATTTTTGCAATCCAATTTTTAGGTAATGATGGATTTTGCTATTCCGGATAAAACACATGATGAAAGCAGGCAGGGCGAGGCTTTAATGCTGGAAACTGCGCAGGAGAAGAAGGGCGACCGTAAGCTTTATATCGAAAGCTATGGCTGTGCAATGAATTTTTCGGATAGCGAGATCGTTGCATCCATACTTTCTGACAGCGGCTTTGAGACCACCGGTGATTATAATAATGCCGACGTTATATTTATCAATACCTGCTCAATACGGGAAAATGCTGAGCAGCGCGTGCGCAATCGCCTGAAAGAATTTACTATTGCCAAGGTGAAAAATCCGGGATTGGTAGTGGGTGTATTGGGTTGCATGGCTGAAAGGCTGAAGTCTAAATTTTTGGAAGAAGAGAAATTGGTTGACGTTGTGGTTGGCCCTGATGCTTACCGCGATCTGCCAAATCTGATAGATAAGGTAGATGACGGGCAAAAAGCTGTAAACGTGCTGTTATCCCGTGAGGAAACTTATGCAGATATCAATCCGGTTCGCTTGAACAGTAACGGTATCAATGCTTTTGTTTCCATTATGCGCGGCTGCGATAATATGTGTTCATTCTGTGTCGTGCCGTTCACCCGCGGCCGTGAACGTAGCCGCGAACCGCAATCTATCGTTAAAGAATGTACTGAACTGTTTAACCAGGGTTATCGCGAGGTAACTTTGCTGGGGCAAAATGTAGATTCGTATAAATACGCACCACAAGCCCCCTCTAAATCTCGCCCGGAAGGGGAGACTGTAGTATTTGCGGAAGCCCTCCCTTCCGGGGAGGGTTTGGGCGGGGCTATTGTCAACTTTGCTAATCTGCTTGAGCTGGTGGCTCAGATCCACCCTGATCTGCGGGTAC
>JBQCEA010000252.1:0-5464 GCA_051960695.1 Mucilaginibacter sp.
CCCATTCCTTGAGCACGACGATGCTAACCGTGCGTTGATGGGTTCGAACATGCAGCGCCAGGCCGTGCCGCTGCTGCGCCCCGAGGCGCCGATAGTAGGTACCGGTTTGGAAGGCCGTGTTGCGAAAGACTCGCGTACGCTGATCAATGCTGAAGGCAGTGGCGTGGTTGAATATGTTGATGCGAACGAGATTCGTATCAAATACGACCGCGACGAAACCGACAGGCTGATCTCTTTCGACGGTGACTCGAAGAGCTACATCTTAACTAAATTTAAGAAAACCAACCAGAGCACTACCATCAACCTGAAACCGATCGTTAAGAAAGGTCAGCGTGTTGAAAAAGGACAAGTGCTTTGCGAAGGATATGCAACACAGAATGGCGAATTAGCCCTTGGCCGTAACTTGAAAGTGGCGTTCATGCCATGGCAGGGTTACAACTTTGAGGATGCTATCGTGATTTCTGAGCGTGTTGTATCACAGGATATATTTACTTCACTGCACGTTGAAGAGTTTGAACTTGAAGTTCGGGACACTAAACGCGGTGAAGAAGAATTAACACCAGATATTCCTAACGTATCAGAAGAAGCTACCAAAGACCTTGACGAAGACGGTATCATCCGTATCGGTGCTGAGGTTAAGGAAGGCGACATCCTGATCGGTAAGATCACGCCAAAAGGTGAGTCTGACCCTTCACCGGAAGAAAAGCTGTTACGCGCCATATTTGGTGATAAAGCAGGCGACGTAAAAGACGCTTCATTGAAAACTCCGCCATCAATCAGCGGTGTGGTTATCGATACTAAATTGTTCTCTCGTGCTAAGAAAACTTCGAAAGCTGAAGAAAAAGCACAATTGGATAAATTAGATACTAAGCATGAAAAAGCAATAAAGGATTTGAAAAATATCCTTATCGAGAAGCTTTTTGAAATAGTGAACGGCAAAACATCACAAGGTGTTTACAATGTTTACAAAGAATTGCTGGTGCCAAAAGGTGTTAAGTTCACTCAAAAAATATTAGTTGAGTTGAACTACGAAAACATCAATCCAACTAAGTGGACAACTGATGACGATAAGAATGAGCTGATCAAGATCCTGCTTCATAACTACGGTATTAAAGTAAACGAGGAGTTGGGTGCTTATCGCCGTGATAAATTCGCTATCAGCGTTGGTGACGAGCTTCCATCAGGTATTGTTCAGATGGCTAAAGTTTACATCGCTAAAAAGCGTAAGCTTAAAGTAGGTGATAAAATGGCCGGACGCCACGGTAATAAAGGTATTGTTGCCCGTATCGTGCGCGACGAGGATATGCCATTCCTGGAAGACGGAACTCCGGTTGATATCGTACTTAACCCACTGGGCGTACCTTCGCGTATGAACCTGGGCCAGATATACGAAACCGTGTTAGGCTGGGCAGGTAAAGAGCTTGGCGTTAAATTCGCCACCCCGATCTTTGATGGTGCAAGCCATGACGAGGTAGAGGAGTGGATAGCTAAAGCAAACTTGCCTGAATCGGGCCGTACATACCTGTACAATGGCTTAACAGGGGAGCGTTTTGACCAGCCAACTACAGTAGGTATCATTTACATGCTGAAACTGGGCCACATGGTTGACGATAAGATGCACGCACGCTCAATAGGTCCATACTCATTGATCACACAACAGCCATTGGGTGGTAAAGCCCAGTTCGGTGGCCAGCGTTTTGGTGAGATGGAGGTTTGGGCACTGGAAGCATTCGGCGCGTCAAACATCCTGCAGGAAATATTAACAGTTAAGTCTGACGATGTTATTGGCCGTGCTAAAACTTACGAATCTATCGTTAAGGGTGAAAACCTGCCTACTCCATCAGTTCCTGAATCATTCAACGTATTGGTTCACGAATTAAGAGGCTTAGGTTTGGATATTACCTTAGAATAAGTTACGAGTGATAAGTTGTAAGTATTGAGTTAATCTCTTTACTTACAGCTCAAAGCTCAGTACTCAAAACTTAAAAACAAAGGAGACTATGTCTTACAAAAAGGATAATAAAATCAAAAGTAACTTTACCACAATTACCATCAGCCTGGCTTCGCCTGAATCTATACTGGAGCGTTCAAGTGGTGAGGTTTTAAAACCAGAAACCATTAACTACAGGACCTACAAGCCTGAGCGTGATGGCTTATTCTGTGAGCGTATTTTTGGTCCGGTTAAAGATTACGAATGCCATTGCGGTAAGTACAAGCGTATCCGTTACAAGGGTATTGTGTGCGACCGTTGCGGTGTTGAAGTAACCGAAAAGAAAGTACGCCGTGAGCGTATGGGGCATATCAATCTGGTTGTTCCGGTTGCTCACATCTGGTATTTCCGTTCGTTGCCAAACAAAATTGGTTACTTACTGGGCTTGCCAACTAAAAAACTCGATCTGATCATCTATTATGAAAGATATGTAGTTATCCAGCCAGGTATTAAGGAAGCTGATGGCATTAACGCGATGGACTTCCTGACTGAAGAAGAATATCTGGACGTTTTAGATACCCTGCCAAAAGAAAACCAGTACCTGGATGACAAGGACCCTCAAAAGTTCGTTGCCAAAATGGGTGCCGAAGCTTTGGAAGAATTGCTGAAACGTATCGACCTGGATCAGTTATCCTATGATCTTCGTCACCAGGCGGCTAATGAAACTTCACAGCAGCGTAAGAACGAAGCTTTGAAACGTTTGCAGGTTGTTGAGGCTTTCCGCGATGCAAAATCAAGAATAGAGAATAATCCTGAATGGATGATCGTTAAGATCGTTCCAGTTATCCCGCCTGAATTGCGTCCGTTAGTGCCATTGGAAGGTGGCCGTTTTGCTACTTCCGACTTGAATGACCTATACCGTCGTGTTATTATCCGTAACAATCGTCTGAAAAGACTGATCGAGATTAAAGCGCCTGAAGTGATCTTACGTAACGAAAAACGTATGCTGCAGGAAGCTGTTGACTCGCTGTTCGATAACTCACGTAAAGTAAATGCAGTAAAAACTGAAGGTAACCGTGCTTTAAAATCACTTTCAGATATCCTGAAAGGTAAACAAGGCCGTTTCCGTCAGAACTTGTTGGGTAAACGTGTTGACTACTCAGCCCGTTCGGTAATTGTTGTTGGTCCTAACCTGAAATTACACGAGTGCGGTTTACCAAAAGATATGGCTGCCGAGCTGTTCAAACCGTTCATCATCCGCAAGATGATCGAAAGAGGTGTTGTAAAAACAGTAAAATCAGCTAAAAAGATAGTTGACCGTAAAGACCCATTAGTTTGGGATATTCTGGAGAACGTACTGAAAGGTCACCCTGTGTTACTAAACCGTGCACCTACGCTGCACCGTTTAGGTATCCAGGCCTTCCAGCCAAAACTGGTTGAAGGTAAAGCTATCCAGCTGCACCCATTAACCTGTACCGCGTTTAACGCTGACTTTGACGGTGACCAGATGGCTGTGCACGTGCCGCTTGGTAATGCCGCTATACTGGAAGCCCAGATATTGATGCTTGCTTCGCACAACATCCTTAACCCTGCCAATGGTACTCCTATTACTGTACCTTCACAGGATATGGTGCTTGGTTTGTACTACATTACCAAGGGCCGCAAAACGGATGCTAACCTTGTGGTTAAAGGTGAAGGTTTAGCCTTCTACTCTGCGGAAGAAGTAATCATCGCTTATAACGAAAAACGTGTTGACCTGCATGCCTTCATCAAGGTTAAAGCCAATGTGAAGGAAAAAGATGGCAGCATCGTAAACAAACTGATAGAAACTACTGTTGGCCGCGTGCTGTTCAATCAGCATGTTCCGGAAGAAGTTGGATATATCAATGAGCTTTTGACCAAGAAATCATTACGTGATATCATTGGTGAGGTTGTGAAAGTTACTGGTATGGCACGCGCTGCCCAGTTCCTTGACGATATTAAGGAATTAGGTTTCCAGATGGCGTTTAAAGGCGGTTTGTCGTTCAACCTGAAGGACTTGAACATTCCTGCTCAGAAAGTAACCCTGATCGATCAGGCTTCTAAAGAAGTTGAAGAGGTAATGAACAACTATAATATGGGTTTCATTACTAACAACGAGCGGTACAATCAGATCATCGATATCTGGACACGTATTAACAACCGTTTGACTGCAAACGTGATGGAGATATTGTCAACAGATAACCAGGGCTTCAACTCTGTGTACATGATGCTTGATTCTGGTGCCCGTGGTTCTAAAGAGCAGATCCGTCAGCTTGCAGGTATGCGTGGTTTGATGGCAAAACCTCAGAAATCAGGTTCGGGCGGTGAGATCATTGAGAACCCGATCCTCTCGAACTTTAAGGAAGGCCTGTCCGTATTGGAATACTTCATTTCAACTCACGGTGCCCGTAAAGGTTTGGCGGATACAGCGTTGAAAACAGCCGATGCCGGTTACCTGACCCGTCGTTTACATGACGTTGCACAGGATATGATCGTTGGTGAACCAGATTGTGGTACCTTAAGAGGTATATATACGACTGCACTAAAAGACAACGAAGATATTGTTGAACCATTGTTCGACCGTATCTTAGGCCGTACTTCATTGCATGATGTTCATGACCCAATAACCAACGAATTGTTAGTATCAGCTGGTCAGGACATTGACGAAGAAATTGCTAAGAAAATTGAGAACTCGCCACTTGAAGGCATCGAGATACGTTCGGTATTAACTTGCGAAAGCAAGCGCGGGGTGTGTGCATTGTGCTATGGACGTAACCTGGCAAGCGGTAAACGCGTGCAAATGGGTGAAGCTGTGGGTGTAATTGCAGCACAGTCAATCGGTGAGCCTGGTACACAGTTAACACTCCGTACATTCCACGTGGGTGGTACCGCTTCAAACATTGCTGCTGAATCTCAGATCAACGCACGTTTTGAAGGTATCATCGAGTTTGAGAACGTACGTACAGTGCCTTTTGAAACTGAAGAAGGCCCGGTTGAAGTAGTATTAGGCCGTTCGGGTGAATTCCGTATCCTTGAACAAGGTAGCAATAAAGTGATCATGACCAATAACATTCCATACGGCTCATACCTGTATGTAAAAGATGGCAGCAAGATCAGCAAAGGCGACCGTATCTGTTCATGGGATCCATATAACGCGGTAATTATTTCAGAATTTGCCGGTGTTGCCCAGTTTGATGCTGTATTGGAAGGTATCACCTTCCGTGAGGAATCAGACGAGCAAACAGGTCACCGCGAAAAAGTGATCATTGACACCCGCGATAAAACCAAGAACCCGGCTATCCAGATATCCGACGGAAAAGGTAATGTGATCAAAGGATATAACATTCCGGTAGGTGCACACATCGCTGTTGATGAAGGTGACAAGATCCGCACCGGACAGGTTATTGCTAAGATACCTCGTTCTACAGGTAAAACCCGTGACATCACCGGTGGTCTTCCTCGCGTAACTGAGTTGTTCGAAGCACGTAACCCATCTAACCCGGCAGTTGTTAC
>JBQCEA010000253.1:0-3512 GCA_051960695.1 Mucilaginibacter sp.
CATTTACTTCCACTAAAACCGGCTCATTAAACTTTTTTTCTTCGCCAACAAAGGCCTCTGTCAAGTCTTTAATAGAAGAATACAGGAATTTAAAAATAGGCAGGCGGTTTATCCAGCGGTTCGCCCAGCGCTTTATCGGGTCGGTAACAACATTGGTAACAAGTATACCTACAACAAGGATGATGACCAACACATTCAATATCCCCATGCCGGGAATGTAAATAGGATTCCCTTTGCTGTCGGTCAGGAAAAAGCCACTCAGGTTAAGCGCGCTGTCCAGCTTATAAACGCCCCAGTATATCAAAAATAAAGCGGCGCCTACCGGCAAAACCACTATTATTCCTTTAACAAAGTAGTTGAGTAAGATCCCGAAAAGTTTCTTCATAGCGCCGGCAAATTTTACTCATAAAAGTACACTCTTTTTACGCGCTGCGAAACATTGGTTAATATTTCATAAGGTATAGTGCCGATTTGCTGGGCAAGTTCCTCTATTTTAAGCTGTTCATTAAATACGATCACCTCATCTCCTTCCCTTACGTCTATATTGGTTACATCCAGCATGCACATATCCATCGATATGTTGCCTACTGTTGGCGCCAGCTTTCCGCGAACGAGCATCTTACCTATTCCATTACCAAACGCCCTTAAATAACCATCAGCATAGCCTATCCTGATAACGGCTATCTTACCGTCCTTACCCAGCTTGCCATTACGGTTATAGCCAATAGTATCTGTGCCCGACACCTTGCGCACCTGCGATACACTGCTTTTCAGCGTAGTTATGGGTTGTAGACCGCTCGCTCCATTGGGCAATGCGGCGTCTATACCATAAAGACCAATGCCGAGCCTCACCATATCATATTGCGCATTGGGCCAGCGGGTAATGCCGGATGTATTGGCAATGTGCTTGATCACTTTATAACCAAGCGTTTTTTCGATCTTTTTATAGGCCGATTCAAAGCGTTTGATCTGCTTGCGCGTAAATTCGTCGTGCTCCTCCGCATCACTGGCCACCAGGTGTGAGAAAACCGACTGCACTTTGATGTATTTGTTCTCTTCAAGCAATTCGCAAAGTATCTCTATCTCGAAATCTTCAAAACCGAGCCGGTGCATCCCTGTGTCTATCTTCAGATGTACAGGATAATTACTCAACCCGTGCGACTGTGAATACTTCACAAATTCATCGAGCAAATTAAAGCTGAATATTTCCGGCTCCAGCTTAAATTCGATCAGCTTATCAAACGCCGATTCCTCGGGGTTAAGCACCATGATAGGCAGTGTGATACCAGCCTGGCGCAATGCCACACCTTCATCAATATAGGCTACGGCCAGGTAGTCGACCTTGTTATACTGCAAAATATTCGCCACTTCGAATGTACCGCTGCCATAAGAAAAGGCTTTCACCATCGTCATGATCTTTACTCCCGGCTTTAGTTTCGAGCGGTAAAAGTTCAGGTTGTTCAGCAAGGCATTCAGGTTGATCTCCAAAACGGTTTCATGCGCTTTCAGAGTTAGTGCCTGACTTATGCGTTCAAACTCAAAACTCCGCGAACCTTTTATCAGGATGCTTTCATTGTCGAAATTCAGGTCGCTCAATTTCTGCAACAGCGTGGATGTATCCTGGTAAAAATGCTTTTGGGGTACGTTGAAATAATCCTGGTATTGGGTTAATGCTGCGCCTACACCAATAAATTTATCCACCTGCCGGGTGCTCAGCATATCGGCAACCTGTTTGTACAAAACCTCCTGCTGCAAACCCGACTGGAATATATCCGAAAGTATCAAAGTGCGCACCGGGTGCTGGTTTTGCTGATTTAAGAAGTTAAGGGCTATTTCCAGCGATTGTATATCGGAATTATAAGATTCATCGATCACCGAGCAATCGTTAATGCCGTTTTTCAGTTCCAGGCGCATGCTTACCGGACTCAGCTTTTCGATACGCTTATCGGCTTCAACCGGACTATAGCCTATCGCCAGCATCGTGGCCCAGCATACTATGGCATTCTCCACTGATGCTTCATCCAGGAAAGGTATCAGGCATTCGATCTCATGCCCTTTATACCAGCCACGTAGATAGAAATTACGCGATATTACCGTTTCGGCAAACACGTGCAGGTCAGCCTGCTTAAACTCCCGGCTCCAGGTAAAGCGGTTTTTAACGGGAATATCCTTTTCATAATCCATTAGCTGATCGTAATTATGGATCAGCAGATTGCAGTTTTTAAACAGTTTTAATTTTTCGAGCACCTTTTCACGTCTGTCTCCAAAACCTTCATCATGCGCCGGGCCAATGTGCGTCAAAACCCCGATAGATGGCTTAATGATGGCCTCCAGTTTATCCATTTCATCGACTGTGGAAATGCCCGCCTCAAATATGCCGAGGTTATCTTTTTCGCTGATCTGCCACACCGAAAGCGGCACCCCGATCTGCGAGTTATAGCTTTTAGGGTTGCGGACAATGTTCTTGTCGGACGACATTAACTGGTACAGCCATTCTTTGATGATGGTTTTGCCATTACTCCCAGTAATTCCGATCACATCCAATGAAAAACGGCTGCGATGATAGGCAGCCAGTTTTTGAAGTGCAGCCAGTACATTATCCACTAAAAGGAAGTTGGCTTCCGGCATTTTGATCTCCGTTTGGTGCGATACCACAAAGTTGCGCACCCCGGCTGCATAAGCTTCGGCTATGAATTCGTGCCCGTTGCGCCTGCCGCTTAATGCAAAGAACAACCCTTCCGAAGCATTGGTTATCCGCCTGCTATCGGTCAGTAAAGTGCTGATGATATCCTCTTTAACAATATTGCCTTCGGCCCAAATGATCTCTTTGATGGATGAAATTGGATAATGGTTGTCGAGCATGCTACGAATTTGCTTATATTTCTGCCAATAGAAGAATTTTTAAGAATTTTGGTTTTTGATGGACCAGCCTAAAGCAAACAAAATTACCGACGAAAAAGTTGCGCTTGCCAAAGCAGAAAATTACTGCGCCTACCAGGAGCGCTCACAGCAGGAAGTGAGGGATAAACTGTATGAATGGGGCTTATATCCATCCTCGGTTGAAAATGTAATTGTACAGCTAATCGCCGGTAACTTTTTGAACGAAGAACGCTTTGCCAATGCCTACGCAACGGGTAAATTCAGGCAAAAAGGCTGGGGCCGCATCAAAATAAAGCAAGGCCTGAAATTGAAAAAGGTATCCGAACCTCTCATCAAAAAAGCCCTGAAAAATATTGATGAGGACGAATACACCTTGGTGCTGCAAAAGCTCATCAGTAAAAGGGAAGCCGTATTAACCGAAAAGAATTCTTTTAAAAGGCGTTATAAACTGCAGCAATATGCCATGAGCCGCGGATTTGAACCGGATATTATTGCGGATATGTTGAGAGGGGATGATTTGCAAACATTTTCAGCGAGTTAAAATG
Source organism: Mucilaginibacter sp. (assembly GCA_051960695.1). GTDB lineage: Bacteria > Bacteroidota > Bacteroidia > Sphingobacteriales > Sphingobacteriaceae > Mucilaginibacter. The sequence goes on from JBQCEA010000253.1 coordinate 3,426, forward strand.
TGATAACAAGAATTAATTATTCTTCACTTTTTATCTCTATTTTATCGCTTTCGCAATCGTAAGTCATTATAAGATGTCTTTCCCAAT
>JBQCEA010000254.1:0-17584 GCA_051960695.1 Mucilaginibacter sp.
ATGGCTTTGGCCATTTTCATTCGGGCCCGCCAGGCCTGGCGGGGTATTCGCGTATAATGCATCTCTCCGCTGATAATCTGGAAAGGCTTGCCATCAAGCAGGAAAGCCGAGTCGGCCAGCTGAAAAATATGCCTGCCTGTTTGTGCAACAGCTCCAGTTATCCATAGCATCAGCAGGGATGCGATGATATATTTTAATTTTTGCATATAAAAGTTCGTGGCTTTTGAGTAATTATTTTACTATTAAAGTGACCGGTTTGGGTTTGAGGCCTTTAGCGCTAAATTTGATATTGATATTGCCGGGCTTTCCGCTGGTTTGGATATAAGCTATCAGCCGGCCGTGCAGTGCTTTGCGGTGATTAGCCTGGTAACTTTCATGACTGGTAGTGCTGCCGCTTTCGATACCCAGCAACTCTGCTGGTCCCGATATGTTCACACTCACATCGTTTTCAGCAGAGTAAACAGGGTTCCCATCCTGATCGGCGATTTGCACCTCAACCTGGCAAATACCTCTTTTTGATCTCAGGAAGTTTATCTGATCCGGAACAGCTTCGATTTGGGCTGCTTTTCCGAAAGTTTTTATGGAATAGGTTGAAACAAGTTTTCCATTGTTATAGCCCTTAACCAATAATACACCAGGTTGGTAACCAACATTCCACGCAGGTATTTGTGCTTTGCTGCTGTCTCTTAATACCTTACCCAATGATCTGCCATTTAAAAAAAGCTCTGTTTCCTGGCAATTGGTAAAACATTCAACCCTAAGCTTCGAGCCTTCCGGCCAGTTCCATAACGACTGTACATTCCTATGGCTCCAGATACCGTTATCTTCATGTTCGTGTATCTCTTTCACACCGAGATAAACCATTGGCTTAGTTGCCCATAGACTTTGACGATAATACTATTCGGGCTTTTTAAATCCTGCCAGATCGATCAAACCTGCACCGTTGCTTCTCTGCGGCCATCGGCCCGCCTCGCCAAGGTAATCGATGCCGGTCCATAAGAACTGACCGGATATATATTGATTGGTATCCACTGCATTCCAGGCCTGTCGGGCCATGCCATTCTCACTGCCGTAAATAATGCGTTTTGGATATTTTTTATGATCTTCCTTGTAACGGTACTCCTGGTAATTATAGCCAACGACATCAAGCACTTCCGGGTATCCAACCTGGTTAGACATAACCACACCTGCTAAAGCAGCAGTTACCGGCCTGGTAGTATCTACCATTTTCACTGTTTTAACCAGATCTTTAGCTATTACCGTAATATCACTTGCCAGAGGTTTTTTAGGCGAATAGCCTCTGCCATATATCTGCGGGTTTTTTCCGCTGTCCAGAACAGGGTGCGAATACGGGTCATTGGGATAATCTATTTCGTTGCCGATACTCCACAGGATGACCGAAGGATGGTTCCGGTCCCTTTTGATCATAGCTTCCAGGTCACGGTGTGCCCATTCTTTGAAATATTCATGATAACCATCTTTTGACGGCGTGCCCACATTCCATCCTTTTACCCATTTGTTTTTACCGATTTCCCATTCGTCGAATGCTTCATCCATCACCAGGAAACCCATCTTGTCGCAGAGGTCATACAGGTAAGCTGCGTGAGGGTTATGACTCAATCTTAAAGCATTGACACCGGCTTGTTTGAGGATTTTCAAACGCCTTATCCAAACTTCACGCGGCACTGCAACGCCAAGCGCACCAGCATCGTCATGAATGCAAACGCCTTTCAGTTTCAGGTTTTCACCATTGAGAAAAAAGCCCTGGTCGCTGTCAAAACGAATACTTCTGATACCAACATACTGGCTTTCTTCATCGGCTACCTTGCCATTGCGAATAAGAGAAAGTTGCAAGCGGTATAAGTTTGGTTTATCGACGCTCCATAATAACGGGTGGGAAATTGCATTTTTAAAATGAACAACGTTAACACCAGACCTCGCAATTAATTTTTGTTGCTCCTGCATTATGGCCTTGCCTTTGGGGTCAACTAAAAGCATTTTTAATCCTATCGGAGAGGATGACCGGGAACTGTTGGTAACTTCAGCGTTTACCTGTACCGAAGCCGATCCGGACGAAACCTGTGGTGTGGAAAATGCAATATCAAATGGTTGAACGTAAACCGGATCTTTAACAACCAGGTAAACATCTCGGTAAATACCCGAACCTGTATACCAGCGGGAATCGGCAAACTCCGAATGATCAACTTTAACGGCGATCAGGTTTTTTTTGCCGCCGAAATTGAGATAAGGCGAGAGGTCATATTCAAAAGGCACAAAGCCATTGGGCCTTTTACCCAGGTAATGCCCGTTGATCCAAACCTCACTGTTTTTATAAACCCCATCAAAGCTGATAAACACCTTTTTACCATGCCACCCGGCAGGTGCCATAAACGATTTTTTATACCAGCCTATGCCGCCCGGTAAATAAGCCGTTGCACTTGCCCATTCATCACTAAAAGGCCCTTCAATGCTCCAATCGTGCGGTAATTGTATATTCCGCCATTGTATGCCTGCTGCCCCGCCATTTTCGCCGCCGGGAATATCCCCTTTATGAAAAAGCCATCCGTTTTCGAATATTAAAGATCCTTTGTTTTGCTGTGCATGAAGATGATCAATAAATACCAGCGACAGCAGCAGGCAAAAGAAAGGCAGTATTTTAGTTCTCATATAAATAATTTTTTGATAGTCACGCAGGCATTATTTATTCTTGTATGATCTGCCATTGCTGATTTGATCCCCCGTTCCATGTCCATTGGATAATGGATGCACCATTTGCGAGGGATGCACTGTTCACATCTGCTACATCGCCGCTATTATGGTTAATCACTTCATAAATTCCGGTGCCGGTAGGGGTTAGTTGCCATTGCTGATTGTTTCCGCCGTTCCACGGCCATTGAATGATATTTGCTCCGGCTATCGTGGAAGATCCGTTAACATCAAGCGCCTGGCCGCTGTTACGGTTGGTTATTTTGTAATAGCGATTGCCGTTATCTGTAATGATCCATTGCTGGTTATTACCTCCATTTTGCGGCCATTGTATCACATTTGCCCCGCTTGCGGTGGATGCACCATTTACATCCATAGCCTGGCCGCTGTGCATATTGAGAAAACGGTAGTAAGCACCCGGGTAGAATATATCTGTACCGCCTGTTCCCACTCCCCAGCCATATTTGAGTCGGCTTAATCCGGATGTATTATTGTTTGTAAGCGTAAGGTTATTGCCCGAACCCTGTATTGTTTCCATTGCATAGCTATCGCCTGTGCGGATGCCCGGCCAGTATACACTACCCATTCCGGCAGCTCGCACCTGGTTCGTAAATCCCTGGATATAGGCGACATCTTCGTTCCCGCTTATCGCACCTGTAAAATTCTCTCCGCTGTTCATTGTTACTCCAAATTCTGTTAAAACTGTCCTGCTTGCGTAGCTGCCAACATTGGCGGCAAGTCTTGTTTCCCACGAGTAAGCGGTTGTAAGGGATGAACCGGCGAAAAATGTGTAATCGTGTATCGACAGTAAGCAATTTATGAACCGGCTGTCTGCACCTACCCCAGTAACGTCCTGTGCATAACTGGTGCCGTCGATCAAAATGTGTCCTTGTGGTACTGTAGGGTAGTTGCTCAGCCATTGAGCGCAAATATTTGCCCAGTCTGTAAGTGAGTAACCGTGCGGCTCGTTAAAGATTTCGAAATAAACCCTTGAATTATTACCATACTTATTGACCACTGTTTGCCACATTGACCAGAATTGGGTCATATTGTCGACCTTGCCGTCTTCAGACGATTTAGCCTCCCAGCAACCGATAATGACATTCATCCCCTTGGCCGTGGCCGCATCAATAATGCCTGTATATGAATTCCACCACGACTGCGAGATTGTAGGATAATTGACCGGGATACGGATAGTATTGGCGCTGGTATTACTTTGTAGTGATGTTAGGATAGAGTTTGTTTTGGCAGTAACCGTTGCATAACTATCTGCTGATGTAAGTCCGCTGAGCACCAATATCGTGTCGGAAAAGTTATCGCCGGGACATGCCCAGTTTACCCCTTCCAACGCATTGGCAGGGGTGGAACCCAATGCTTTAACACTCCCGGCAGAAACAGAACCACCGGCAGTATCACTTGTTCTTGTGGCGGACACTGTTTGCTTTACAACAGCTTGCTTTTTGCAGCCAAACATGCACAATGAGGCTGCGAGGGCCAGTAAGGTCAATTTCCTCATAACGGGTATTGGGTTAATAAAACAGTAGCAATAATTGCGAAGCGGAAATTGATCAGGCAATTCCGCTTCGCAAATTCAATTAATAGCCAGGGTTCTGAGCAAGCTGCCCGTTAGACGCCTGTATCTCAGACAACGGGATAGGCAGCCAATAATGTTGCTGCTGGAATGAACGCCCGGTGAGTGCCACTTTCTGCGTATAGGTATAACCCGACGGATTAGCTGCGTTAACCGTAACAGATATGCCATAAGCAGGTACGTTTTCGGTTTGTTCAGCTATTTTCCAGCGGCGTACATCATAGAAGCGGTGTTCCTCAAAAGCCAGCTCTATCCTGCGCTCTTCGCGGATAGCGGTACGCATCTGATCCTGCGAAAGCCCTGCCGGAAGTGCAGGCATGTTTACAGAGGCTCTTGCACGGATGGCATTTACAGCTGCATACACAGATGCATCCGGACCAGCGGCCTCATTTTGTGCCTCAGCATAGTTCAGTAATATTTCGGCATAACGGAAATATATCCATGGCTGTGCGCCTGCAGTGCTCCACGGGTTATCTATAGGATAAGCATCGTTCATAAATTTTCTCAGGTAATAACCTGTCAGGCTGGAGTTCCAGTTAGAAGGCCCCTGGTTGCTATCCTTGCCGCCCGGCAAATACACTTGTACAGTGCTGCCGCGGTATGGCGCTCCGTTATAGAGAATAGTTGCATAAAACCTCGGATCGCGGTTAACATAAGGGTTTTGCGGATCATAGCCTGAAGTTGGATCTGTGATCGCCTTGCCATTACTCATTTCATAATCATCCACCAGGTTTTGCAGTGGTGTGTTGCCACCCCAGCCATCATAACCGTTAGGGCCATTGGCCAGCTCCAGGCGGGTATGCGGCGCAGTATTAGGATAGTAGAGGCGCTCGAAAATGATCTCGTTGCTTGATGGGGTCAAAAACAGCTGTGAATAACCATTTTGATCGAGAGAGTATTTACCCAGGTCCATTACAGCTTTTGCTGCAGCAGCTGCTGCAGGCCACGTGCCGGCATTATAAAGCGGGCTTGCCGCATATAATAGCAGGCGTGATTTAAGCGCCAGTGCAGCACCTTTGGTAGCCCGGCCAAGCGCCCATGTGGCATCATTGTTTAATGGCAGCTTAGATGCTGCGTCATCCAACTGGGCAGTAACATAGTTAAAGCAATCGGTAAGCGAAGCTCGTTTAAATAGACTTGGGTCCTGTAAATTACTATTAAGATCGGTCACTTTGTCGCCCATCAGCACTACACCGCCATAGTTGCGGATAAGGTCCTGGTAACGGAACGCCCTGATAAATTCAAGTTCACCTATCAGCCTGGTTTTATGGGCAGCGCTGAGCGGTAAATTGTTAACGAGGCTTAAAGCATAATTACATTCGCGGATGCTGCGGTAGCTTCTTGCCCATAAGGTGCCCGCAATACCCAGGTTGTCAGGTGCAAGTTGTCCCTGCTGTAGTACCCAGCTGCCATCGTTGTTAGTATAAATAGATTCGTCGGTAACCGAGCTCCACATGGCGTATTCAAATCCGCGCCCAAATCCGGGCGGCGAGCCGTCCCCTTCTTTTGACTGCAGTGTAACACCCAGGTATCTGTTAATTACATAATCTTCAAATAGCGAGGTGTCCGTCGTTATCGAGGTCCCCGAAAGCCTGTCAGTAGGCGAGGTTTGCAAAAAATCTTTCTTACATGCGGTCAGGGCCATGCCTAAAAGTGCCGCGAAGCAGATTCTGTATTTTAATGTTTTCATGATACTTTTAGAATTTGACATTAGCACCCAGGTTAATTATTCTCTGTTCAGGGTAGAATTGGCCGCTGCCATATTGCGCCCCGCCATACTGGCCACTTCCATTCGATCCTTCAGGGTCATAATCCTTCACTTTGGTAATGGTGAACAGGTTAAAGGCGCTTACAAATACCCTCAGTCCGGAGATATGGAGGCTCGATAAAGCAGTAGCCGGCAGCGAGTAACCCAGCTGCACATTTTTCAGCCTTAAAAATGAAGCGTCGTTAAGCCAAAAGGTACTGTTGTATAAACCGCCGCTTACTGCACTTGAAGCACGGTCGGATACTTTAGGATATGAGCCGTTTGGATTAGTAGGGCTCCATGCATTATCGGCCCATGAGCTGTAGTAGTTGCCTATCGTTCCTGATTCTGGCAATACATACTGGCTTACCTCAGCCTGGCCAGCGAATAAAACAGACAGGTCAAAATTCTTGTAGCCGGCTGTGAAATTAAGGCCATACACAATTTGTGGTATGTTGCCATACTGTGAACGGATCTGGTCGGCTGCGGTGATCTGTCCGTCATGGTTAACGTCAGCATAGATCAGGTCGCCCACCTGTGCTCCCGGTACGTGCGGGGTGTTATCAAGCTGGGTTTGCGAACGGAAGATGCCAACTGCTTTATATAGCAGATAAGTATTCAGCGGATGTCCTGTCTGGGCCTGATAAGGTATGGTTCCGGCTGCTTCATCCATATAGATGATCTTGCTTTTAGCAAAAGTAAAGTTTCCGGAAACTCCCCAGTTAAATTTACCCGGGTGATTATAACCTAAAGTACCCTCAAAACCGCTGCTGTTTACCTTGCCAATGTTTTCAGCAGGCACCAAAGGCGTACCGCCATATGGGTTTACGATACCTGACGTGCCCGGTAAAGAGCCATTACGGTAAGCGAGGATATTTGAACGGTTCTGATAAAAATAAATAGCTTCGAGAGTGAAGTTTTTCAGGAATGTAGTATTGATCCCGATGTCAGTTTTCTTAGCTGTTTCCCAGGTAACATTGGGGTTAGCCAGTTTGGTAAGATCGATGCCCGGTTGTACAGCTGCGCCCGATCCATTATCCAGCACCACCCAGTTGTTAAATGAATAGTTGTCTATATATTGATATGCGGTAGTAATATCATCACCAAGCACACCGTAAGAAGCACGTATTTTCAGGTCATCAATAAATTTAAAAGTATTGCTGAACCAGTTTTCTTTAGAGATACGGTAACCGGCTGAAATTGATGGGAAATAGCCCCACCTGCCGGCAAAAATAGATGATCCGTCGGCGCGCATCTGGGCTTCGAGCAAATATTTTTCATCAAAGTTATAAGCGAGCCGGCTGATAACGCTTCGGCGTTGATAATTGTAGTTGCTGTTAGTTCCGTTATTGTCGCTGCTGCTGCCGCCATTCAAAGCATCTCCCGGCGCTGTTCCGCCTTCTGATAATTCAGGCGTGGTAGCAGTAGGGAAGTTATTGCGTTGGGCCCAGAAGAAGTTGTAGTCTGTTTTACTTTGCTCATAAGCAACAAATGCGTTGATATTGTGCCGGCCAAACTGACGCTCAAAATTCAGCTTTATGTTTGTAGTGATAAGCGACTGGTTCAACTGCGATTCATACAAATATGCCTTTCCGTTGGCCCCTCCTTCAATGCTGGGAATATAAGTTTGGGTAGAGCTGTTGTAAGTATAAACAGTATACGGCGTATAAAATGCCTTATCAAAAGCTCCGGATTTATCTGCTGATAAGAAACCATCCAAAGACAGGCCTGTAACACCCGGAATTTCATAGCTGCCCTTAAGTATACCATTGAACACTTGTTTTGGATTTCTGTTCAAGCCGCCAATGGCGGTTGGCACTAAGGCGGGATTTACCTGGTCAATACCTGTTGTAGGCAAGCCATTGGGATAGTATGGTGCTGATGTTGGATATGAACGATAAATAGAACGGAAAATATCACCGGCGCCGGTAGTAGGATACTGGCGATCCTCTTCGCGGCCAGATAGTGATAAACCTACTTTAAAACGTTTGGTAACATTAGCATCAAGGTTGGTTCTGAAATTATATTGATGATAGTTGGTTGCACCATTTTTATAGATCCCATCCTGGTAAAGGGTACCAATTGATGAAAAATACTTAACATCATCATTACCTCCTGAAAGGGTAAGACTTTGCTCGTTCTGCAGGGCGACACTTTTTAGGGTAGCCTTTTCCCAGTCGGTATTCGGATAGTTCAGCGGATCAGACCCGTCTCTGAATTTTTGGATCTGATCTGCACTGTATACCTGGTTAAGGCCGCCCGTTGGATTGTCGTAGTAATTGATATCATTTACGATAGTAGCATAAGTTGCTGCGTCGGCTAATTTAGGTAAGCGTGTAGGGGAACTAAAGCCCTGGTTAAAACTGTACGAAATGGATGCTTTGCCAGCTTTACCATGTTTGGTAGTGATCAGGATCACACCATTTGCAGCGCGATTACCATAAACCGCTGCGGAACCATCTTTTAATACCGATACGCTCTCGATGTCGTTAGGATCAAGACGTTCTAAACCACCAATTTGACCCGGTACACCATCAACTACAATAAGTACGCTGCTACTGTTCATTGTTTGCAGGCCACGTATGAGGATATTTGAGCCATCATAACCCGGTTCGCCGGTACCGTTATTGGCCATCACACCGGATATTCTGCCTGCAAATGAATTGGACACATTGGGTTGGGGGCTCTTTACCAGTTCGGCACCTTTTACTACCGATATAGATCCGGTAAGGGTAGCTTTTTTCTGCGTACCGTAACCTACAACTACAACCTCGTTCAATGATTTTTCATCAGGGCTCAGCTGTAAATTAATGATATGAGTTGCTGGTATAGCGCGCTCCTGTGTCGCATATCCGATCATGCTGAAAACCAGCACAGCATTTTCATTGTCAACGTTTATAGTAAAACGCCCGTTAGCATCAGTAGTTGTGCCTTTACCGGTTCCTTTTACGGTTATGCTTACGCCCGGCATCGGTGTGCCTTTTTCATCAACCACAGAGCCGGCAACGGTAACATCCTGCAGGTCTGAAGCAGATGTTTGAACGCGACGGCCGCCGTGTTCAACTGAGGCGTACAACTTACTGCCTGTTGATAGCAGCGCGACTACCGCAAGGCAGAGCAGCCGCTTTTTTCCCCTGGGTGGGGAAAAACCCTTTAGTAAATTTTTTCTCATGTTTTTAAATAGTTAATAAAATAATTGGTTTGTTGATCCTGCTTATATCAGCGTTTTTATTTGTGGATCATGATCGCTAATCTCACAGAAAATGTGAAAAGCTGAGAGGGGGTAGATAGCAAAATAAAAGGGGTAAACCCGTAAATTTCGTTGTTGAAAGCATCTTTTTGGGCGAAATGAGAATTTTTGCAGAATTTTAATACAGGGGCCTGTTAATTTAAGTTGATTAGTTACCGGCTTTCAACAGCTGTACTAACGTCGTGGTTAACTATATCGCTCTTAAATGTTCTCCGGTACTTTTTGATGTATTGCGAAGGGTTCATGGTGAATAACTTTTTGAACTGCTCACGGAAATACTTGATGTCATTGATGCCAACCATATAGGCTGTTTCAAGTATGTTATAATCCGTATGAATAAACAGATTTGCTGCCTTACGCAACCGGATAGAACGTATAAAATTACTGGCCGATTGACCGGAAATGAACTTGATCTTTTTATATAAGCCGGAATGTGACATGTTAAGTTCGGATGCCAGCACCTGCAGGTTGAAAGAGGGGTTGGTTAGGTTTTTTTCTACTATCGCAATACAATTTTCGAGAAATGATCTGTATTCGATCGATATCTTATGCGGGTTGCGGTTAAGAGTGATCTCGTTATGGAAATATTTTTGAAGTGTGTTTTTGCTTTTTAGCAATCCCGCCACCCGCGCTTTTAAAATGTTTTTATCAAAAGGTTTACTGATATAATCATCGGCGCCGCCTTCAAGGCCTTTTAACTTAATTTCTGATGAAGAACTGGAGGTAAGCAGTATAAAAGGAATATGGCTTATCTCCATATCTTCACGTACGGCGGCGCATAGTTCAATGCCGCTCATGCCTTCCATCATCACATCGCTGATAATGATCTCAGGCAGCAGCTGTTTGATCATTCCCAAACCACTCTGGCCGTCTGAGGCATCATAAACCCGGTAATCGATCTTAAATAGCTGCTTCAGGTATTCCCTGAAATCCTTATTGTCATCAACGATCAGGATAGATTGCAGTTCAGCATTCAGATCCGATTCAACTAACAATTCGTTGGCTTCTTCAGCAAAGTTGTTGGCCATGGTTTCATCTTCGATCAATTCTTTTAATACAGTGGAGTCGATGGTCTGCCTTACAGCCATCTCATCGCTTGAAAAATGGGCCGAACCTTTTAACAAACGAACCGAAAAAACAGTGCCGGCATTGGGCGTACTTGTATAATCGATGATGCCATGATGGCATTCAACAAAGCTTTTTACCAAAAATAAGCCGATGCCAAAGCCGCCTTTTGCTTGTTTGTTGTTTTGCTTCTCCTGGTAAAAGCGGTTATACAGCTTATCGCCGGTCTCCTCGTCAATGCCAGAACCGGTGTCTTTAACATGGATGATCACTTCACTGTCTTCTTCTTCGATACTGAGGGTTATCTCTCCGTTGTGCGGAGTAAACTTCATCGCGTTGGATATCAGGTTAAACAGCACTATCTCGATCTTTTCACGGTCAACAAATAACTTTATATCATCGGCATTGGTGATATAATCAAAATGGATACCTTTCAACTTTGCCTGGTGCGAAAAACATAGAAATACTTCCTTGCAGAGGTCGATAATATTCAGTTGCTCCACTTTTAGTTTCTCGGCGCCGGCTTCAGCCTTCCGGAACAAAAGCAATTGATCAACCAGGCTCAGCAATCTTTTGGCATTGCGGTAAACTATACTTAAGCCAGAGGCATCTACTTCCCCATCCTTATACAATACTTCCTTAAGCGGATTGATAATAAGGGTAAGCGGTGTGCGAAACTCGTGCGAAATATTGGTGAAGAAGGATAGTTTACGTTCATGCAGTTCTTTTTCCTGTTCGCTTTTCAAATTCGCCAGCTTGATCTCGTACCGCATCCCTGCCTCATGCTCACGGTATTTGATATAAGCCGTAATGACGAACGCTCCGGCCAATATATAAAAACAATAGGCCAGCCAGGTTTTATACCACGGCGGTGTGATAATGATAGTGATGAATTTGCCGGTATTATTCCAAACGCCGTCGTTATTTGCTGCTTTTACCCTGAATATGTAGGTGCCGGGGTCGAGGTTGGTATAAGTAGCCTTCCGCTGATTGCCGACATAATTCCATTTTTTATCAAAGCCCTCAAGCATAAAGGCATATTGATTTTTTTCGGTAAGGGTATAGTTCAATGCTGCAAAACCGATAGAAAATACGCTTTGGTCATACTTTAAGGTAATTTCTTTAGCAATATTCAGGTTCTCCTTTAAAGGGCCTTTAGCCGACGGTGAGACTGTTCTGTTTAATATTTGCAGATCGGTAAAGTATACAGGAGGGGTAATGTTGTTACGTACAAGCTTTGACGGATTTAAAAATTCAAAGCCTGTTTCGCCTGCCAGGTAGATGTTTCCAGTTTTATCACTGCCTATGGCGTTGTTGCCAAAGATACCGTCTGCCTCGTCAAAATTCCCGATCTTGCCTGTTTGCGGGTTAAAGCAGGAAACGCCTTTTTCTGTGGTCAGCCAAAGATTTCCCAGTTTATCCTCAGTAGCAAAGTTGAATACATTGCTGGCAAAGCCATCATTTTGCGAATAGGCGATAAAAGTATCGGTGTGTTTGTCATATTTGTCGAGCCCCTGGGGTGTGCAGACCCATAAGTTGCCTTTGGAATCGAGTAATAAAGATTTGATGTCATCGTCGCTTATACCTCCTTTTTCTTTATCACTGCTTAAGTACACCTTAAACTTCCTGGTCCGCATATCAAAACGGTTCAGCCCGCCCCCGATAGTGCCTATCCAGATATTATTATCCCTGTCCTTTATTATACAGCTGAGGTGGTTATTGCTAAGCCCGGACCTATCGCTATCATTATTGAAATAGTGGGTAAAAACGCCGGTTTGCGAATTAAAAATTTTAAATCCGGCGTCTGTTGCAAGGCCATAAACCCCAGGGCCGATCTGCAGTATGTCCCTGAAAACATCCTCGTTAAACAAATGTCCCAGGTTTGAATGGTGATGATGATGTTTGAACACGCCTGCACCTTCATCAAACTCATCAAAGCCATATTCTGTTAAGATCCACAGTTTGCTGGAAGGATCGCTGTAAATTTTCCTGATCTGGTCATTGCCAAGGCTTTTGGGATCGGCCGAATGTCTGAAGGTTTTGGTGATTTTATTTTTAAGATCGAATTTTGTCAAACCATTATCAGAGCCAAGCCAGATCACAGAATCGCGGATCAGCATGCTGCTTATAACGCGGTATTTCTTACTGAAAGGATAATAGTCGAATTTATTTTGCCTGTAGTCTATTTTGTTTAATCCGTTTTTTGCAGCAACCCATACCATACCGGTCTCATCCACATATGCATGGCCGTGCGGGTCGTTATCAATGCCCAAAATTTTATCCCAGCTTTTTGCAGCCGCATCAAACCACCAGAAGGTTTCGCTATCACCAACAAGTAATTTGTTGTTCTTTAAATTTAATAAGGTGAATACCGGCTTCTGCGGGTTGAAGGGGTTATCAAAATGCTGAAATTTGTTTGTTACCGGATCAAATTGGTATAACCCTTTCCAGTAAGAGCCTACCCATACCTTGCCGTCCTGGCTTTTGGTAACTGTCCACAGATCGTTTGGGTTTTTCTCTGATGGCAGAAAAGTTTGTTTATAGTTATAAAACCGGTTTAAACTGATATCATATTTGTTCAAACCCTCACCCCAGTTGGCTAACCATAGGTATTTTCCATCTTCAAAAATTGCATTTATTGATTTACCCTTTATAGCAAAAGGATTTCCGGCATTAGGCAGGTACTTTTTAAAGATGTGAGTTTTTTCGATAAACAGGTTAAACCCGTTATCGGTACCTATCCAAACCCGTCCGTAGCGGTCTGCCAGTAAACTCCATATTTTATCATTGCTTAATGATCCTGTATTCGATGCTTTATGATAAAACCTTGTAAATTTTTCTGTATTCGGATCAAAAACGTTCAGGCCATCCATGGTGCCAACCCAAATCCGGCCTTTCGTATCTTCGGCTAACGCGTTAATATAATTATTTGAAATGCTTGTGCTATCGCCTTTCGTATTGGAAAATACTTTAAACGTATACCCGTCAAATTTACACAGGCCATTTTCGGTACCTACCCAAATAAACCCGTTACGGCTTTTGATTACGGTAGTAGTGTTTCTTGAGGGCAATCCATTAAGTATAGTATATCGCGATATGACAAGATTGGCCGTTTGATGGTTTCCATCCGGCGTATTTTGTGATAACTGGGAAAATGCCGGAAGCCAACAAAGTAAAAAAACAGCAGTCGCTTTTAAATTCAAAAAAAATCTCATTCTGTATCAGCAAAATAAGCTAACGGACTATACGAATGCCATAACGGCAATGCATTATCTGTCTGTAAACAAGCTTATCGGTATAATTGGTCTATACTATTTAAGCTAAAGTAACATTCTTATGATAATTGTTCAAATAACAATTAAAATTGTTGAAATTTTCAATAAAAAAGATAGGCTACTGGATCGTCGGTGCATATCGTTGCTTATTTGTTACTCTAATTGAAACTACCTGGCTAATTAAGGTTCATAATTTTGTACCATTGGAATCGAATACAGCGGGCAGAAGGTGTACGACGGCATCCAGCAAAAAGCAGGCTCCATCGAGCCTGTCTATTATTGGGACCCGGTCATCTCGCCTGGCTGCATGATGTTCTATACCGGCAACATCGCCGAATGGAGAAATAACATGTTCATCGGAGCCCTTAGCGGCCAGCATATCGACCGACTGGTAATCAGAAACAACAAGGTTGTCGGCGATGAGCGCCTGCTGGCAGATAAGAACGAGCGCTGGCGCTGCATTGCCACCGGAAGGGACGGAGCATTTACGCGGGCACGGACAGCGGAAAACTCTACCGGATCGCGGCGAAATAACGATATTTACCTTGATCATTTAAAAATCGCCCCGATAACGATTACAAGCGCAAGATCGCTGACCTTAATAAAAAGCAGGGAGAGGACTTTAATAAGGCTTATGTCGACGCCATGATCAGGAAGCATAAAGAAACGCTGGATAGGTGGACAGGGAAGCAAAGCATGGAAAGGATGCGGACCTGAAGGCGTTCGCTGAAAAAATGGCGCCGGCGGTGAAGGCATACCTAGAAGCCACTGTAAAGCGCTTGTTAATCGTGTTCGAGGTCCCATCCATGCAGCTGATATATAAAAGTTTTTAATGCTTCGACATTTCAAATGAGATTAATGCAGATTTTCAGACGAATAGTTAACATTTTTGTATTGACTCTTTGTTAAGTATAATACCATAAAATTATATATGATCATTTCATGCATGCGTTGGTCATTAATAAACAGCCGGTTAACATGCATATGGAACAAGTCGGCAATTAATTGTTTTTTCCGGGTGCCAGAAGGGTTGCAGAGAGCAGCCGCCATAAGTTTTTTTGTGCGTTCCAATTTAATCTCCATCGCTCTTCCGGAAGTTTTGAATTTAAACGAACCATCATTCAATTGTTTAAATAAATGATTGATTTTTTTAAAACCTTTTGGTTCTACTTTGAACTCTCTGGAAAGCGCCGTACTTACGGATGAAAGAAATTGCTGTTTCTCTTTAAAGTTAAACTTCTCATTTGCGAGAAGGCTTTCCAATAGTTCCATTGATAACAGGTAGCGTTCGTTTATCGAATATTTTTTTGAAATGAGCTCTATGGTTAGCTCACTGTCTGCTTCAAAATAACGTTCTGTCAAATCCATATTCTCACCGTATCTTTTGGTCTCGGGCGTATACATGCGTTGCTGGAAGTCATGAATGATGCCGTTAAGAATGCTGCTTCGAAGGATCGACGATAATTCGGCGGTTGTAGTGTACCCCGCTTCTGCAATCTTTAATCTTATTCGCAATCGCAAGTGAGGGTTGGGATCACTGTAACGAACGAAGAACCAGCATTGAATATTTTTTCGATGTTTTTTCAGAAACGGGTAAATAAAATTAATGAGTAAGTTATCAGCCTCTGCATAATGGCAGTAAAGGTGAAAATAGATCCAGTTATCACCCGGTAAATGTAACCTGCGTGAGGAATATAATGCTGCCTCTGGTGTGAACGTTAACGATGGATATAATTCCTCATTATGATGAAAATTAACAATTATTTCATGGTTAAATGGTTTTCCTTCTTGATTCACAATTGACGGAGATAATGTAAAATGCTCTTCAATATAAAGCGGATCTTTACGTGTCGCATAGTTAAGAAAAGCGATGAGATCGTTGTCTTGGTCGGCATGAAATACCAGCTTCTGATCAAAAAAGCCACATTTAAATTCGCGGCAATTAATGGAAGATAACCATCCTTTAAGCAATGTTATGACCTCATGTTGAGGAAGATCATTAATTTTAAATTCCGATGGCAAAAGCCATTTAGCAGGTGATAGAATAACATTTTTAAACTGTACACGCGGATAATGTGATAGTCCGGGGAAGAAATGCTCAGGATCAAATATCAGTGAAGTGCGGATATTTTGAGTTTGCAGGTCGGCCAGAAACCGAAAAAGAGATAAATCTGAACGAGTGTAGTTGTAAGCTGAAGCAACTCTTGGGATAACTCTCTTCATCAGGCATTTTGACCATAAAATAAGTTCTCCAGCCTTTACCGACAAAAAAAGGTCATCAATGGTCAGGCGGGTACTTTTAACGGCATATGAAAGAATTGGAAATTCCATTTCATAAATAGAGGCCCTTCGGTTAATATTGTCTACATTCTTTTCTCCCATATAAGCTATATCAAAAAATACAACGCCTGGGTTTGCCTTAGCTTCTGCATCAGCAATGGATCTGCATGCTGATTCAAATTCTTCGCCAGCAAGCGAAAATCTGCCCATAAGCGAATTGGCGCTTGCACCACCGGCTCGAATGCAAACCATTGTATCGCCACTCTGCTGTACTATAGCGCTAAATGTATTGGGAAGAGAGGTTCGGGTTTGTGTTTGTCCGGTCCTTTTAAAATCAGAAAGTTCAACAGTTTTTTTATCAATCAACGCTTGTAAAACAAATTTAGATATTTCATCAGTTAATACGGAGGCGACCTCTTTCTGTGTCGCCGTACTGTTTTTTAAAAAGTCAATTAAGCCATCAGCCCCTTTTTCGGGTTCGGCATTCCCATAACTGATACCCGTTGTAGGGTCTAATGCGTAAGCCAAAGGAATATCTTCGTCTCCAAACCTCGAAGAAAATGTTTGCCGAAAAAGATCTAACGCGGGCGATACGGGTTCTGGAAGGGTATGATGCAAAAAAAGCAGCGCTTGTTTTACCGGTTCGAATGAAGGATATGCTAAATGTCCGCTTAAATGTGACCGCGTACAAATGATATATTTCTTGTCGCTTTGTGCGAATAACCGGCATCTTTTGAAATAATCCTCGCCGATAATATTGGGATGCACATCAGTAAGTAGTAGCTGGAGTTCTACCATTTGCTGAAGAAAGCTTATTGCCCGGTTACGATGAATGCCTTCACTTAACGTCAGAAAGCTTATTACTTCTGAAAGGGGTTTACTTACCATGCAGAATCCCAAAATGTTTTGTACAATATCGTCTTGCCCGACAGAACTTAGTTCGAAATGCCCATTATTAAAATACAGGTACCTAAATTGTGGGCCCAAACGATAAAAGGTAGCATTCGTTTGCAAAAAATTAAAAGATTGCTGGTATCTTCCGGATGAATAAATATGATTTGTATTCCAATCTGTAAATTCATGAATTACTTCATCACTTAACCTGACCGGTAGCCCGTTATTGTTAGAATCTGGCCCGGATAAAATTGTTACTGCGCCAAACCGGCCATATGGAGTAGCACGATTCTTCGCCCTGTTGAAATATTTAAATAAGGTAAATCTTACTTTTTCATTAACAAGGCATTCATCATAAGCTGCCATATGAGAAATTTGAGCGTAAAATTCCGGAGATGACTCCTTGATCAGCTCTTTCAATTTTTCCCATGCTGAATATATTTCTTCATTTGCAGGTAAAGCAGGTACCCGGCAAATGACAAAAGGCAGGAGTTCTAAAGACGGCATTGGTATATTAATTGAAATTAGAAGGTTATCGAAAGCTCAACTACAAACATGGTATCCCTGGTACCATAGGCGAATTGATGGCGATCTGGATAGTATGACTCCAAACGTGAGGAAATATTTTTTAATCCGCATTTATTGCTTTCGCTGTTATTAACCTTACTATTTATTGGCAGATTGCAACTATAAAAATAAAGATGGGTAGGCGTTGTAGAAATAGCTAAAGTTGCCGGACAAGATGCTAATGTTAAGTTTCCATGCTTAAAGATATT
>JBQCEA010000255.1:0-2021 GCA_051960695.1 Mucilaginibacter sp.
AGTCTGGTCGTCACCCGCACCATGCAGTAAATAGAGCACCGGATAACTACGGTCAGATGTTTCATAATCCGGCGGGAGATAAACCGCATATTTACGTTCCATCTTCAAAATTTTACTGGTCATGCTCAGATTATCATAAACTTTACCCGTTTGCGCAAATGTTTGTGAACAGAATAATAAAAGAGCAATAAGCAGACTGCAGGTTTTTTTCATAATCAGGTAATGGATAATAGGTTCAGGATAAAGATATAATTATTTAAAGCAAATAATTTGCGTCTCCTGTAGCATTTATTTATTATCTGGCGTATTCGTAATAAACGCAACCTGGGTTTAAATGAACGTGTTTATCCGCTGTATGCCGTTATTGTTTTAATTATTGCATTAACATCCTGCAAAAAGAATAACAACGCTAAGCCCAACTTGGGCCGGGACCTTACACTAAGCGCTGTTGAGTTACAAAAGGCATCAGCGGATAATACGTTTACGTTTAGAGAAATAAGACCAGGCCGATATTATTTATCGGCGCAGTAAACGATCCAACACAAAGCGGGTCTTAAGAGTAATGGTTCCTGATGCCATTGTTTAACTGCATCAGGATGTGCTCATCCAACTGGCAATGGGATGATACGCAATTGAGTTGCTTATCAAAGTCCAATTCACCGAGCACCTGGCCCTGGTCAACAACCAAAAACTTGCCGGCCTCATCAGGGAGCACTGCAACGCTGCGTTCGTCATCCTTAAAATTAATGAGTAAATGAAACTGGCGCTGCGGAAAGAAACTTGACCGTGGTTTCATGCTATCCCCCTTTCTTGTTTAGTTAGTTAGGCAGATTTAACTGATAATCAAATATAATAAATAGTTTTTCGCAATTGTGCAAAATTTGATTTATTTTTTGTTAAATTTTTATTAATCAGATATGAAAAATATCAACACAGCTTTATTTTATAAATCTGTAGTTAAAAATATTTCCAAAAATAGCAGACCTACCCTAATTCTTTAAACCTTCTATCTCTTTTATTGATTTAGGCAGATATTTGCCCAGCAGTTGGTAACCATTGTCGGTGATCAGGAAGTTATCTTCAATTCGGATGCCACCGAAATCGCGGTAAGTATTCAGCACATCATAGTTGATAAAGTCGGTGAACTTTCTCTCAGCCTGCCAGCGGTCTATCAACTCAGGAATAATATAAATACCCGGCTCAACAGTAAGCACAAAACCAGCCTCAAGCTCACGACCTAATCTTAGGGATTTTAATCCGAAGATGGATGTTTCTTTCTTCAGTGTTTCCGTATAGCCTACATTCTGTTCGCCCAGGTCTTCCATATCATGGGTGTCCATACCCAGCATGTGTCCTAATCCGCACTGGAAGAACATAGCATGTGCACCTGCCGCTACGGCTTCAGCAGGGTCGCCCTTCATTAAGCCGGCATGTTTCAGGCCTTCGGCTAATTTCTGGCAGGCTGCCAGGTGAATGTCCTTATATCTCGTTCCCGGCTTCAACATGCTGATGGCATGGTCCATCGAGTTGAGTACTACCTGGTAAAGTTCTTTTTGCTTTTCGGTAAAACTGCGACCAACCGGGAAGGTACGGGTAAGGTCGCCGCCATAGTGCATAGCATTCTCTGCACCTATATCACTCAGCACCATTCTACCCTCTTGCAAAGTATTGCCATAATAATGGGTATGCAGTGTTTGTCCGTGAGTTGTAATAATAGCCGGATAACCCAATCTTGAATTATTGGCAATGGCGACTTCGTGCGCTTTGGCCACCAGCTCATATTCCTTAATGCCGGGGCGGGTATTTTTAATGACGGCAACCATCATATCGATACTGATATTAACGGCTTTCTCCATTTCGGCAACCTCAAGCGGAGTTTTAATCACACGCTGCGCGATAACCGCTTTTACCAATTTCCGGGATACAAAATCGGCAACATCAGTTAAACCCTTATTTAACCATTCGGCCAGCTTCATCTTATTTTCCGGACGATAAGGCGGTAGAATATGCACTTTGCGCCC
>JBQCEA010000256.1:0-9079 GCA_051960695.1 Mucilaginibacter sp.
CCAGGCATTGCCTTCAATAAAGCCCTGGTTAATGGTAGTGAACGGATCAAAATTTTTGCGGAAAGTCCCGTCCATCAGTTTAGGGTGCATAAAACCGCTCTTCGGGTCATATACATTCTTCCAGTTCTGCGAGCGTTTGATAAAAGTTTCGTAAACGTCATGACGGCCTAATTTCTTTGCTAACTGTGCTATGCACCAGTCGTCATAAGCATATTCCAAAGTCGATGAAACCGAATTACCGTTTTTCTCATCAGGGATATAACCCATATCGATGTAATAACCTATTCCGGCATACTCCCGGTGATTAGCAGTGGCCACACAGGCATCCAAAGCTTTGTTGGCATCAAACGGTGCATTGCCTTTTATTACAGCGTCGGCAATGACGGAAACCGCATGATAGCCGCTCATACACCAGTTCTCATTAGCCGAATTACTCCAGATCGGTAGCATGTGCTCCGGACTTTGGTCGTAATGGGCAAGCATGCTTTGTATCATATCCGCATTTCTTTTAGGCTCGATGATATTGAACAACGGATGCAGCGCACGGTGCGTATCCCATAAAGAGAAGGTAGTATAATTGGTAAAGCCATTGGCTTTGTGGTTGTTCTTATCCAGTCCGCGGTATTCACCGTTCACATCCATGTATATGGTTGGGTTGATCATGGCATGATACATAGAAGTATAAAAGTTCTCTTTTTCAGCCTTACTGCCTTCGATAACGATCTTGTGCAACTCGTTCTCCCACTGCTGCTGACCGTCTGCTTTCACTTTTTCAAAATCCCATCCCGGTACTTCAGCCTGCATATTGGCAAGGGCATTGTCCATACTCACCGGCGACAGTGCCATTTTCAACTTTATCTTCTCGCCTTCGCTGGTTTTGAAGTCGAAATAAGCCCTTATTTGTCTGCCGGCTATTTCAGGGAAATTTGGAGTGTGGTTAAACTGTCCCCAGAAACCACCATAAACTTCGCGCTTATCATACTTTTTATAGCCATGTGAGATGAACGGTTTCGAGAACTTCAGGGCAAAATATAAAGTACGTGTACGGGCCCATCCATTGGTTTCGCGGTAGCCAACAACTGTACTGTCGTTGATCACGCGCATATAGGTCCACACATTTTTATCAGGGTAATTATAGATGCCCGCCATCAGGTCGAGAATAATATGCGCATTATCCGATTTCGGGAAGGTATATTGATGAAAGCCCACGCGGGTGGTAGTGGTCATCTCGGCGAGGATGTTGTAATCATCCAGCTTTACCTTATAATAGTTGGCCTCGCTTACTTCATTGGCATGTGAAAAAGCTGAACGATAACCACTACCGGGTATATCAGCAGTACCAGGGTTGAGTTTCAATGTACCAACGGTCGGCATGATGAGGAAATCGCCCAGATCTGAGTGACCGGTTCCGCTGAAATGGGTATGACTAAAGCCTACTATCGTTTTATCATCATACTGGTAACCGGCGCAATAGCTGTAAACTTTTGGATTATAATGCCCATCGAGTTCGTAGCCTACCGTATCTGTTTCGGGACTCAGCTGCACCATACCGAACGGCACCGTAGCACCCGGGAACACGTGCCCCATACGCTGGGTACCGATAATAGGATGAACATATTGGATCAGGTTATCCTGCTTGTTGCCCTGCGCCAAGGCCAGCATAGGCAAAGCAGCAACTATTGAGAAGAGTAGCTTTTTCATCAAGTTAATTATCTTTCAGTGGCGATGAAGCTATCATGAGCAGTGTTTGTTTTTAAGGCCGCTCATGATGGTTTCATTATCGCCAAATATAACACGATTCCGGGATTATCGTGATTTGGCTGGATGGCGCAATCGGTTATTGTCTGAATCAGGATTTACGGTATTATTGAATAAACAGAATTCTAAAAATTCTTAAATTCTGTAAATCAGATTCAGACATTACAGCTTCACCGTTGCGGGAAAATACTTCGCTATTAAATCCTCATAATATGGCTTCAATTCAGTTACAACAGGCGGTTTGGCACTTTTAGAATACAGGTCATAAGGATTGAATTTATTCACCCATTTAAACATAGCCTGGTCGTGATCATTCAGTAAATGATCATATTGATGTTCACGGTGCTGCGAATAGAACGAATGGTAGCGTATCATATATAACGCTTCTTCTGGCAAATGATCCTTACAAATGTGATAAAGATATTCGTCGTGGCCCCACGACATAAGCACATTATCCAGACCGCAGTGCGGCGAATAAACGCCATATTTAGTATTGTAGCGTTCGTCGTTGGAGTCGGGATTATCAGCAAAATATTCAGAGTAAACGATCTTATCAGAAAATTTACACCCTACCGGGAAGGTATCGCCAACCACATTCCACTGAGGCTCACCAAACAGGCATAGCACTTTACCAAGGTCATGTATAAAACCTGTTAGCACAAACCAATCTGGGTGACCGTCCGCCCGTATGGCTTCGGCAGTTTGGAGCAGGTGCTGCAATTGGTCGAGCGAGGTATCGGGGTCAGAATCATCTACCAGCGTATTCAGGAACTCCATTGCATCCCACCACGGCATTTCCTTTTTATCAAATTTCAGAAAGTTAGCCTTCTTTGCCAGCACATTGCCATAAGTTTGATATTTATGGTTCAGCCGGTAAAACTCCCGCACAGTATCCCTTACCGGTTCGTCATAATTCCTGAACTGTTCCTTCTGCTTGGCAGGTTCGCCGGGTTCGGGATAACGCTTCAGTACATCGTCTTCCCACTCATCAAGACTTGCAAGCGGCGACACTTCCTTACTGCTCAGATTTTCCATGGCTTATCTTTTGGTTTACATAAAGTTAACAGGAATTATTGGGTATTTTCAAAAAAAATCTGTTTGAAAAACACAGGCAATTGAAATGAAATCCGTCAGCAGACCAGCTTCGGATGAAAATAAAACAGAACACGAGGAAAGTGTAATGGAAAAGGCCTTTGAAAGCTTTGTCGTGCAGGGTAATAAAGCGTTAAGTTGATCTGGACAAAGATTTCCAGCCTGTGGTTCTGTTTTATTTGGTAGGGAAGGTTTGTGCGTAAGAAGCCTTTCTGCTGACTTGATCTTTTGGTTACTTTTCTATCAAGAGAAAAGTAATAAAGCCTCGAGGCGATTGAGCGATATGATTGCCTGTGAGATGCCGAAATAGGTTCGGCATGACATTATGGAATATATTCCACCGTTCTCTTTTCCCTATTACTCTGAAACGCCAGCTCAATGATCCGGATAGTAGTCCGTGCCTGTTCAGGCTTAATGATCAGTTCTTTGCCTTCAGCAATCGCTTCATATACATTATGGAACAGATCCTGGTAGCGACCGGGTTCACTCGGGACAGTTTCGGTAACGGTTTTGCCATCTTTCTCGTAAGTAGCATGTCCCCAAATAGATTCCGGTTCAACACCCCAGTTAGGTTCGGTTGGCTTGTGCCCTGCCTTTAATGCTTCTTCCTGCACATCCATACCAAATTTTATGAAGGTGCCATTATACCCGTAAATAGTATAAACCGGACCCGGTTCTTTCACCAGCATGCCGCCTTTGAGTGTGACCTTTAAACCGGGATACCACAGGATCAGTTCAAAACTATCCTCTACCTCCAAACCACCGGGGCGCTGGGTTGTCATCATGCAGGTGAGTTCTTCAGGTGTACCGAAAAGCTCTAAAGCTGCGTCGATGAGATGAGCGCCGAGATCATAAAATATACCTGAACCAGGCAAAGCTTTTTCGCGCCATGCATTCGGGCGCAAGTTCAGACGATAACGGTCATAGTGCACTTCCATTTCTACCACCGTTCCTAAAATACCGCTTGCCAAAACCTTCTTCACGGTATTGTGCCCGCTATCAAAACGACGGTTATGATGAACGGATAATACCCGCTTTTGCTGTTTTGCTAACGCGATCAGCTCGTCAGCCTCAGAACTGGTTACGGTAAAAGGTTTTTCTACCAGTACATGTTTACCAGCCAGCAAAGCTTTTTTAGTTAAGTCGAAATGCGAAGTATTTGGCGAACCCACCAGCACCAGTTCAATATCCGGGTCGTTAATAATATCATCCGCAGTTTTTACGATTTCAGTTTCAGGGTATATCGACCTTGCTGTTTGTGCCCTGCCTTCATCCGAAGTACTGATCTTGCTGAGTTTAAATCCAGGGTCAGCAGCAATAAATGGTGCAAAAAACGTTTGTCCGGAATTGCCAAAGCCAATAAGGCCGGTGTTGATTGTTTTCATAGCATAATTATTCATGTCATTTCGAACGGGCGTAGCCCTGAGAAATCTTAAACAAGCGATCAGTACATCGCATGGCGTATAAGATCTCTCCCTCGCTAAGGCGGATCGAGATGACATTAGGTTAATGTAATTTCAAATTTTACAAACCAATTAAAACCGATCGCATTTTTAATAGGATATTGTCTTAATTCTCCCGATAAATTTACAATACCATTTATGAAATACAGAACTTTTGCAAAAAACGAAAAGCTATCGGCCATTGGCCTCGGCTGCATGAGCATGAGCCACGCTTATGGCGTGCCTGATGATGAAGAATCCATCCGCACATTGCACCTCGCGTTAGACCTCGGCATTAACTTTTGGGACACTGCCGATGTGTACGGCAATGGCAAGAACGAAGAACTGGTATCGAAAGTGCTAACCCAAAACCGCGACGAGATTTTTATCGCTACCAAATTCGGTTTCAGGAGCGGCACCGATGGCCGCCTGAGTACTTTTGATGGCCGGCCTGCTTATATGCGTCAAGCCGTGGAAGCCAGTTTGAAACGGTTGAAAATAGATACCATCGACCTGTACTATGCCCACCGCATCGACCCAAATGTTCCTGTTGAAGAAATGGTAGGCGCCATGGCCGACCTGGTTACCGAAGGCAAAGTTCGCTATCTCGGTTTATCAGAGGCATCGGCCATTTCTATCAGACGAGCCAATGCGGTACACCCGATAAGCGCCTTACAAAGCGAATATTCGTTGCTCACACGCGACGTAGAGAAGGAAGTATTGCCGCTATGTAAGGAGTTGGACATTACGTTTGTGCCGTTTAGTCCGCTTGCACGTGGATTGATGACCAATACCCTCAAGCTGGACCAACTGCCCGATAATGACTTCCGCAAGGCACTGCCGCGTTACCAGCAGGAACATCAGGACAATAACGAAAAGCTGGCGCAAGGTTTTGCCGACATCGCCAAAGAAAAAGGCTGCTCGCCTGCTCAGCTGGCACTGGCTTGGGTATTGGCTCAAGGCGATAATATTATTCCTATTCCCGGTACCAAGAAACAGGATAAACTGCGTGATAATGCCGGAAGCGTTGACCTAACCATCACCAGCAGCGACATTGAAAAGATCGACGCACTATTAGCTAAATACCCAAATATCGGTGAACGTTACAGTGAGGCGAATAAAAGGTTTGTGGATAAGAGTTAAGATTGTCCGTGTGTCATTTCGATGAACGAAGTCGGAGCAAGTGATTGGAGTGAAGAGAAATCTTATACGCTATGGAAATTTTTCATGCATTCGTATAAGATTTCTCTCGCCGTTGGCGAATCGAAATGACAAGCGGCTGTTGGCTCAATCCGGCAGCTCCCTCAAATAAATATCCCGGTAATACACATGCGTACCGTGTGCCTGCAGTTCGATCTGTTCTTTCGGGAAGATAGGCTGTGTACGGTCCCAGTAATTATCCATCACCACGT
The DNA here is from genome assembly GCA_051960695.1 of Mucilaginibacter sp. Classification (GTDB taxonomy): domain Bacteria; phylum Bacteroidota; class Bacteroidia; order Sphingobacteriales; family Sphingobacteriaceae; genus Mucilaginibacter. The sequence continues at coordinate 5,705 of JBQCEA010000256.1, forward strand.
TATCCACTACCAGCACACCGTTGAAATAAACCGTCACTTTATCGCCTTTCATGATGATATGAAAAGTATTCCAGTCGCCAATAGCATTATCAGCCAGTTTCAGCGGTTTGCTTTCATGTGCCTGGTTATTATACAATCCGCCTGAACCTACTTGGGCGCCAACATCAACTCTTGAGGTATCCCATATCTGTACCTGGGGTGAACCACGCAGATAAATTCCTGCATCACCTTTCGGGCCTATCTTCCAGTCGACATACATTTCAAAGTTGCGGTACTGTTTGGTGGTACAAATGTTTTGACCTTCACCGCCAAAGTTCAGGACGTTATTTTCTACATACCAGCCCTTTCTCATAATTGAATCAGCTTTTTGCTGTTCTTTTGCCAACGTTGAACCATCCATTTTAGAACGGGTGATAGGATTTCCAACCAAGCCCTTCCATCCGGTCAGGTCGGTATTATTAAATAAGGGTACCAGACCGGCATCATTCGGCATTTCGGCAATGAACTTGCGGATAGCTACTTTCTCATAATCGCTGTCGCCACCTTTTTTTATCTGTATGGCTTTATTCAGCCAAAGCTTTACATCCTCGCCATAAAAATCTTTGTTGGATAATGCGATGTTGGATACATCATTTGCGGCTATTTCCTGCAGGTCCTTATCATCTAAATACCTACTTACAAAAACCAGTGCCGGAAAAGTTTTATCGTTGCCTATTTCTTCCAGTATCAGCTTTTTTTGCGGAATAGTTTGCGCCGCTTCCATAGCATCACGCAGGTAGATCACCTTTTCGTCATCTGGGCACGACGATTTGCTGATCATGGCCACAAATCCACGTAAGGCATGATCCCTTAAACCTGCATCTTCGTTCTTCCTGCTTATTGATAGCAAAACCGGCGCAGCACTGATATTAGACCAGGTCGAAAGCGCCATAATTGCAGCTTTTTGGGTGGTAGTATCCCCTTTATCATAAGCGGCAGATACCGCATTGAGCGAACGTTTATTGCCAATAGCTGCCAGGATATTAAAATAGCGGATCTTTTTGTTGTCTGACTGTTTATCCATTTGGGCAAGAACCGCAGCACTTTGTGCCGGTTTATCTTTCGCCTGACCGACAACCGAAATCACAGCCGACTGCACATTGGCAGTCTCTGAAGGCTTATCCGACGATGCCAGCAGACTAAATAACTGATCCAGATTTTCCGGACCAGAAAGCTGATCAAGTGAACTGTAAGCCGCTGCACGAACGTTCGGGTCTGCACTATTGAGCAACGGCATCACGATATCGATCTTACTTTGTGCTTTACGGGCAGCCAACACCGTTATCAGCGCAGGCTGGGCTTTTACCAGTGCATCAGCCAGTGATTTAGCTACCGCATCCACTACACCCGGACCCTTCATTACCAACAATGCGTTCTGTACAGCCATAATCTCATCGGTATCGCCGGTTTTTGTGATAGCCAACAAGTCGTTCAATGCCCCGCTTTGCCCTATTTGCTGAGATGCTTTGATAGAAGCCAGCACCACATCTTTGTCACTGCTCTTTAATCCGTTCAAGGCTGATGGCAATGCCTCCTGCACATGGTTATTGCCCAGCATGGTAATGATAGCAGCCTTTTCGGTTGATGTAGCGTCGCTCTTATTCAAAGTTCTTATCCATGCAGATACCGACCGCGAATCAAGACGTTTCCCAGCGATTTCCATCGCCGCAGCGCAATATTGTGCATTTCCACTTTTTGCCGCATCTATTAGTATGGTATTCCCGGCTCCTCCCATTAGGGTCACAAATAATCGCATAGCTGCAATATGGGTATGAACTTGTCCCGCTGAAATGGTTTCTTCCCACAAGGTTTTGGTATAATGTGCAGCCCGCAATTTGTTAACCGTACTGCGTGTTGAGAGATTATTGAGATATGCCAGGTAAGCTGAAGTGGCGTTTGTTTCATCATAAGCATAACCTGCATTTCTGGCAGCTGCAACCATTTTTTCGTATGATTCGGGGTTTGCGATCTGCGCCAGCGCGTACAGGGATACCTTGTCCAGCTTTTTGTCCTTACCTATAAAAGTAGCGATGCTTTCGGCTGCCATATCATCCTTGCTGTCGCCTAAAGCTTCAACAATAGATAACCGGCATGAATCCTGCGAAGCAGGCAAAGCCTCAAACAATGCCGCCTTGGCTGCCGGTGTGTTTACCTTTACCAAAGCTCTTGCAGCCGGGTCACACAGGCGTTTATCAGCCAGGTATTTCTTTAGCGTCGGAACTGCATCATCCTTACCGACAATTTGCAGCTGACTAATAACAAACGCTTCATTATAGGGATCATTGATCTTAGCCAATGCCTTGCTATAAGCCTGAACGGCCATTGAGCGCCATGCTTCTTTTCCAGGCTGCGTGGTATAGAATGAAAACCCACTGATGGCGTCGTATATCTTCGTATTGTCAGCTGTGCCATTCGGTTGCAGCATTGTAAGCATATTGATAATACCCGATTCACCCAACTGTGCTGTTGCAGCAGCGTTTGCATTCAGTTCGGCAGCACTATTGGCCGGTTCTTTATCCAGGATAGCCGTTATTTTGCCGGATTGTGCATTGACCGTCGCTGCCAACCCGGATAGTAATATAATGGTGTAAAATACTTTTCTCATGGTCGGTTCAGGTTAAATGGTCCACGGGCCGCGCATTGGCGGAAATATCAAACGGTTAGCGCCTTCGTCGCCGATAAACTCCTGTTTTACCGGATCAAATTTCAGTGAGCGTCCCAATCGCAAAGCAACCAAACCCATGTTGACGATGGTGCATGAACGGTAACCGTTCTGCTCATTCAGCGCAAACTTTTTGCGGGTCTTTACGGCTTCAATGAAATCAGTAACCTGTGGTTCCGGATCAGGGAATTCGGCCAGTTTCTTTTCCAGGTCGGGGATATCCGACTTGAAACCGGGATATAATTTACCTTTCGGCCCTTCAATATAAGGTACGCCTTCAACTGTTCCTTCACCGTCGAGGATGATCTTGCAGCCATCGGCATAAGTATAAGTGATCTTTCGCCAGGTGCCTACGGCATCCATGTTTTGCTGCGGCGCATCCAGTTCGACGGAGATTGGACTGTCATCATCTTTTCCTAAGAAGTATTGAATCGGGTCGATATAATGCTGGCCCATATCGCTCAAACCACCGCCATCGTAATCCCAGTAGCCACGGAAGGTTTGATGCACACGGTGCGGATGATAAGGTTTATATGGTGCCGGACCGAGCCAGAAATCATAATCCAGTTCAGGCGGTACGGGCATTACGGGCAGATTGGTTTTGCCGACCCAGTAAAACTTCCAGTCGAACCCGGTATGCTTACCAACAGTAACCGTCAATGGCCAGCCCAGCA
>JBQCEA010000257.1:0-6920 GCA_051960695.1 Mucilaginibacter sp.
GTACGATTCCATCGCACGGCGACCACGAGAAAATAGTAAAGCGGCCATCCTGCGATGCTACCATCGCAAAAGCGTCCTGCTGGTCATGAACAAACTGTGCCGCTGCAAAATGCCGTGTACCACCATCCTGGCCGGGTGCCATTATCTGTGGCTCAGTGTTCCTGATAGGCTCTGTCACCATGATCTCTTTAACAGTCGGGCTGCCATAAGGCCGGGTTATTTTTGCCCCGAATGCCAGCAACTCATGCCGATCATTGAGTATAGTTGCGCCATCAACTGCGGTTAATCCGGCAATACAATCAATTTCACGGGTAAGCTCTTCCTGCCAAAGCACCAGGTTACGTTTGTCAACATCTCTTTGCATCAGGTCGGCCAAGCCTGAAAAAGCAGGACTAACCGCGTAGGAGATTGGGTCAATGATCGATTCGCGCCATTTATCGCTGTCGGACGGAACGATCAGCAACAATCCGCCATGTCCGTGCGCCCGCATAGACACCGCCAATTGTACATGCAAATTAACCGGATTGGTCCATGTAGTCTGAGAAGTAAAGCCCAACATCGACGACAACATGGCGGGACAATCAGGCAGGTTAACGCTTTGCTCATCTACCACTTTTACCTCATCACCTTTTAAAACTGCGACATTCACAAACTTACCGAAACCACCAACTCGGCGATATTTAATCACCAGCAAACCAGGCTCAATAACTTCCAGCACAAAACAAAAGCCAGGCATGGTATGGGTAGTACCCCATATATACAAGCCTTCATCGTTTTGCCAAACACCCAAATGAATGCCAGCACGCTCAACAGCAGGCGCCAGCCGGGTAAGTACATCAGGCGTTAGCGCAAGCGGTTGTTCAAATATCAACGGTTGTTCAGATCTTTCAGGCGGAAGAAATGCCATCGATATTTTGGGCGACCGGCCTTCCTCTTTGCGTAGGCTGGTCCAGAACGCGGTATCAATTATAGCCTCAATAACATGTTTTTGCGGTTCAGGAGCAAGGTCATTGTCACCACGTGCAGTCGCTGCTGCCAATTGTGCAGCAAAATGCGCTTCAACTGCTTCGGAAACTAAAAGCGCCGCTTTATATGTTGGTTCCTGTATGATCTGCCTGGTAAAATTATCCATGCAACTAATTTACCCTATTTTTCTCCCGGAAAAGCGTGGTTTAGAAAATATTACGTTAAGATGCCTTTCCCTACAAATTTATTTCGTGCGTGAGGCCCTTCAACGTTGTTGCATTGATTATCCGGATGCTTTTACCGGATATCTCGATCAGTTTCTCTTCGGTAAATTCATTGATCACTTTAAATAAAGTTTCATAAGACACTCCGGCAAATGAGGCAAGGTCCTGGCGGGTGATCTCAATGCCGATATGCCCGTCGGGGCTGGTGCCAAAACGTTCTCTTAATGAAATAAAAGCCTGCGCTATACGTCCCTTAACCGGCATATGCACCAGGTTACGCATCCGTTTCTCCGATTCCTGAAGCTCAGATGCAAAAAAGCGCATCAGCTTGTTGGTCAATGCTACGTTTACATTCAGTGTTGAATTGAAGAAATCCATATCAATATAGCAAACAATAGTAGGCTCAAGCGCGGTGGCGCTGACAGGATAGATGGCCTCACTACCTAAACCAGTATGACCCAATATCTCGCCCTCGCGGGCAAACCTGATAATGAGCTCTTTCTCCTTATCCCACTTTTTATGGACCTTGACTTTTCCGGAATAAATAAAGTAAATACCTTCTACGGGGTCGCCTTCACTGAAAACCTGCTGCCCTTTTTTGATGAAAATGTTCTTCTTACGCATTTCAACGGCCGGCAGCCAGTCTGTCAAGCATAAGCGGCAGAATAAGCAGCTTTTGAGATCGCACTCGTATTGGTTCTTTTTCATAGCATAGCGGGCAACATAAGTGCAATATTAAACTTAGTGCCTGACAAAAATGAAAAAAGAATCACTCCTGTGTATTCTTCAGGTAAGTATCAAACGAAAGCCTTCCGGAACCAATTATCGTAAATACCATTAATAGTACCAGACAGATAATGGAAGCTGATAATTCGGTATTTACCGGAGATTCGAGCACATTGACAAAAAAGACTGCGCCGAAAACAATAGGTATCTGCAAAATTGAAGAAAGCCGCGTGAGTATACCCATGGCAATAAGTGCACCGCCAACGAGGTGAACAAATGTTACATAATAAACCAGCGCCATTAATACGCCTGGTGAAACAGAAAGATCAGATTGCGATGTGATGATGGATTTCAGATCGGCAGAGTTTTGCATAAAGGCAAGGCCTTTTAAAAGCAAAAACGCGCCCAAACCAATACGGACAAAGTCTAATGGAATGGGGTGATGATCATCGCCCCATTTTTCAATTCGATGAATTAGATTCATAGCAGCCTCCTCAGGTTAATTGGTTAGTAACAGACCTGCTAATCCCAAATATAAATTATTTCAGATAAAAATGCAACAAAAATTTTACAATATGGCGAGCGCAAGTTTTTTATGCAATATTACATCCGTTTTATCTCCCATTGTATTGCATAAACAATGTTTTTTAAACAAACCTCTTGCTAAAATGATGAAATTGCACTATTTTTGCGCCGATTTACCGGTTTCACCCTCCGTAAGTGATCAGGGCCAAAATACTTAGCCCTTATTTTTATAAGAAATATGAAAACTACAAGCTATTCGAACGGGATACCGATCTCGCCTGCATTGAACTATTTTCCCGAAAGCAATGAGGACCCTAAAAAGAAATTGGTTTTAAAGAAGCGCCTTATTGGTATTTCAGTAATATCAATATGTGTGGCCATTGCTGTAAGCTTTATTGCTAAATTCCTGGTAACGCTTATTAACCTGGTTACTAATATTTCTTTTTACGGAACATTCTCCTTAAGTTTTCACAGCCCGGCCGAAAATCATTTAGGATTATGGGTTATCATTATTCCTGCTATTGGCGGTGTAGTTGTAGGTCTTATGGCGTTATACGGTTCTAAAGCTATTAGGGGCCACGGTATCCCTGAAGCAATGGAGCAGATCCTGGTAAATCAAAGTAAAATCAAACCGGTAAGTACCGTCCTAAAACCTATATCATCCGCTATAGCAATAGGTACAGGTGGCCCGTTCGGTGCTGAAGGACCTATCATTGCAACCGGTGGTGCTCTTGGCTCTACGTTAGGACAGATATTTAAAATCACCTCGAATGAGCGAAAGATTATTCTGGCAGCCGGCGCAACCGCGGGTATGGCGGCTATATTCGGTACACCTATCGCCGGAGTATTCCTGGCTATAGAATTATTATTGTTTGAGTTTTCACCAAAGGCCATTTTACCGGTGGCATTAGCCTGCATCACCGGTGCAGCGGGCCACCATTTATTATTTGATTCGGGCCCCGTATTCCCCATGCCCGATCTGGAAACTCCGTCCAACCTTGCCCTTGCTATTTATAGTTCCATCGGTATTGTTGTAGGTTTTTTAGCGCTAGGACTTACCAAAGCTGTATACCTTATAGAAGATGCTTTTGAGAAACTACCTATACATTGGATGTGGTGGCCAGCAATAGGCGGTCTGGTTGTTGGTATAGTAGGATACTTTGGCCCGCATACTTTAGGTGTTGGTTATGATAATATCATTTCACTCCTTTCAGGCAAACTACCTTTATACCTAATCCTGAACCTATGCTTCCTGAAGTTTATTTCATGGGCTATATCTCTGGGCAGCGGTACATCAGGCGGTACACTTGCGCCATTGATGACCATCGGCGGTGCTGCCGGTGCTATCATCGGTATATTAATAAACAGCTTTTTCCCTGAAGTGCATATCAGCATACCGATGGCGGCACTTATTGGCATGTCGTCGATGTTTGCAGGCGCTTCACGCGCATATCTGACCAGCATTACATTTGCAATGGAGGCTACTATGCAGTCGCATGCTTTACTGCCGCTTTTGGGTGCATGTACTTCATCTTATCTGATCTCGTTCTTCCTGATGGAAAACACCATTATGACCGAGAAGATCGCGCGTCGTGGGGTTTTCACTCCTGATTCATATGAACCGGACCTGCTTCAAAAAATTAGCGTTGCGCAAGTGATGGGAGAAGACGGCGTAGCTTTGAGCGCAAAAAATACAGTAAAAGAAGTTCGCGAATGGTTGTCGGCAAATAAAGTTGACGAAAGCAGCTTTATCACTATTGGCGATAACAATGAATATGTAGGTATTGTAAGATTAACAGACATATATGCTGATGAGGTCAGCGAAGATAAAACACTGAAACATCTTATCCAGCCGGTCCACATTTTCCTGAAAAATGATGAGGCACTCAGAACCGCCGTTGAACTGATGTCGAAAGAAGACGTAGATGCATTACCTGTTATTTCTTCCAAAGGAAACAAGATCATAGGCTTACTGACCTATAAGGATATCCTGACTGCTTATAAACAGAATCTCGAAGAGAACGAAACGGCTAATACACAAATATCGCTCAGGCGCCGCCGCATAAAAATGCTGATCAAAGGCAGAAAAATGATCAACGTTAAAGAAATATCTAAATAACCCTCCCTTCATAAGTGTTTTGTAATGCAGTAGCCGGTCACGATAAAATACCGGGGCATGGCAAAGCACTTATTTTTTACCATTCTTTATTCGGCTGTAGTCGGGTCGATCTCAGCCCTTACTTCGTTCACGGCATTTGCCGGGAAACCACCCTGCTGCGCATGTTCGCGTATCATATCCTCGTTAGGCGCAATGTACACGCAATAAATCTTGTCGGCCACTACATAACTATGCACCCACTGTATTTGCGGCCCCATTTTATTCAACACACCACAAGAAGTTTGCGAAATGGCTTTTAACTGATCGGAGGTGAGCTTTCCGGCTCCGGCGAGCTCTCTTTCAATAACATACTTAGGCATAGCGGTACTTTTTAAGTATGAAACAATAGAACGATATACTATATTAAAGCTAATCATTTATACCGCTAAACCAAAGTTTTTTGCAAACTATTGCCCGGATAGCTGACGGAAATTATATTTGTTATTCATACACTTATCAGATGAAACCTAAGTTATTCCTGTTTTCGCTATTAATAGCCGCCTGCCTGCATTCCTATGCGCAGGAAACCGCAAGCGTTGAGATTAGCAACAATTCTAAACTTACCATCAGCCGCTTTATTTACGGGCAGTTTGCCGAGCATTTGGGGCATGGCATTTACGGCGGTTTTTGGGTAGACAAAAATTTACCGGTCGAGAAACAGGACCGCATCAGGCTTGATGTGGTAAATGCACTGAAAAGAATTAAAATACCCGACCTGCGCTGGCCCGGCGGCTGCTTCGCCGATGAATATCACTGGCGCGACGGCATTGGTCCGAGGGCACAGCGGCCAAAGATGGTCAATACCAATTGGGGCAACGTGACTGATGATAACAGCTTCGGCACACATGAGTTCCTGGAGCTTTGCCACCTGATCGGCTGCGAGCCATACATTGCAGGCAATGTGGGCAGCGGCACTGTAGAAGAAATGTCGAAATGGATAGAATATCTCAATCTTGACGGCGAAAGTACCATGGCCGAGCTGAGAAAGCAAAACGGTCATCCTGAGCCATACAAAGTCACCTTCTGGGGAGTGGGCAATGAGAGCTGGGGCTGCGGCGGCAATATGACGCCACAATTCTACTCCGATCAGTATAAACGCTACGCTTCATTTGCCAAGGATTATCCGGGAGCTAAATTGAAAAAAATTGCCAGCGGCCCGAATTCGGACGATTACAACTGGACAGAGGTATGTATGAAAAACATCGGTACGGCTATGTGGGGTCTGTCCCTTCATTATTACACCATTCCTACAGGCAACTGGGGCCATAAAGGATCGGCAACGCATTTTGATGAAAAGGAATATTTTAACACAATGGCGAACGCGCTGAAAATGGAAGAGCTGGTTACTAAACATTCGGCCATTATGGATAAGTACGATCCAGAAAAGAAAGTGGCCCTTGTAGTGGATGAATGGGGTGTATGGACCGATGTTGAACCAGGCACTAATCCAGGCTTCCTATACCAGCAAAACAGTTTACGCGATGCGCTGATAGCCGCAACAACCCTCAATATATTCAACAACCACTGCGACCGGGTTAAAATGGCTAACCTGGCTCAAACCGTAAACGTATTGCAGTCGTTGATATTGACCGACAAAGATAAGATGCTTCTCACACCAACTTATCATGTTTTTGATCTGTACAAAGTTCACCAGGATGCCAAATATCTTCCTATTAAATTAAAGTCGCCCGATTATGAAGTAGATGGCAAAAAGATATCCGCTGTAAGTATGACAGCATCACAGGACGCCTCAGGCAAAATACATATTTCATTGGTTAACCTCGATCCTCATCATAATATCACTATTTCATCTGCTCTAAATGATTTGCAATGGAGCAAAGTAAGCGGGCTGATACTGACTTCCGAAAACCTAACAGATATCAACACCTTTCAGCAACCTGATAAGCTGCATTTGAAACCCTTTAAAGGCGCAAAAAAAGAAGGCGATAAACTGGTGGTTGATCTTCCCGCAAAATCGGTTATTACGCTTGAACTGGATTAGGGCTTGATTGTTGAAAACCGTGGTAATTATTTACTTACTATTTGATTATTCGAAGTTTATCATTTATAATTGTCAAAACAACACATATTATAAGCCCAGAAACTGTGAGTAAAGTAGATTTGCTTACAAAATAAACCCTAATTAATGCATTATGAGCAAATTTACGCTTATTGACTACATCATTTTTGTGGTCTATTTTTTCATTGTAGCCGGATATGGTTACTATATCTACCGAAAGAAGAAAAAAGCAGTTACTGACACACACGATTTCTTTCTTGCTGAAGGTTCTTTAACCTGGTGGGCTATCGGCGCATCACTT
>JBQCEA010000258.1:0-7512 GCA_051960695.1 Mucilaginibacter sp.
ATCCTGTATAATGCAATTTACGTTAATCTGCGATAAACCCTCTCTCGTGCCAAAATGCTCAAACTTCAGATTTGGGATCTGTGAAAACCCCAAAAAGGGGATTAAAAGAAAAAGGCCGGGCAATATATTCCTGAACAGGCGTATAATATTGAAATTATTAGTCATCAACAAAGCTTAATAATCAGTTCTACCTGTACAGTAGCTATGCAACAGGGGTTCAATATTGCTTTGTACGATAAGTATTTTGTAATAGTTCAGAATGTTAATAAAAATTCAATCAGGAAGTTACATTTCCTTAATATGCCAAAACAAAACAGGCTTTCTTCTCACGAAAAAAGCCTGCCCGATATAAGTTGTACTGATTTACAGTTCTCTTACCCAAATATTTTTAAAGCTTAACGGTTTGCTTTTATCACCGTGAGCCTGCAATTTTATAGGTGATGCACCATGTGCTTTGTACTCGGGTTTGCCGATATAAAGGGTTGGGCCTTTTAACTCAAAGTTATTTTCAACCAAAACACCATTGAAGAATACGGTAGCTCTTGCAGGTGTTTTTAAAGAACCATCTTCATTGAATGTAGGAGCGGTCCAGATCACGTCATATGTCTGCCATTCGCCATCAGGACGGGCTGGGTTTGCCAGTGGGATAGCTTGTTTATATAAGCTGCCTGCCATGCCATTCACATAAGTTTTGTTTTTATATGAATCCAGCACCTGCAGCTCATATCCGGCATCACCCTTGCCTATGGATGCCAGAAATATGCCGCTGTTGCCTCTGGCTTGTCCTTCACCCTCCAGGTCAGAAGGTTCCCGCCACTCTATATGCAGCTGATAGTTGGTAAACTTGCGCTTGGTTTCAATATTGCCATAGTTCTTATTAACGGTCAATATGCCGTCTTTTACATCCCATTTCGCAGGTGAGCCATCGCTATTTTGCACCCATTCGTCCAGGTTTTTTCCGTCGAACAAAATAATAGCATCAGAGGGCGCATCGCCACATTTTTTACCCGGCGTTACTTCTTTAGGTATTGGGCTCCAAACCTCAGTATCTTCAGGTTTAGCCTTCTCCTGTGCCTTAGCCATAAACAAGCTGCTGGCCATTAATGCAGTTAAGATAATTTTGTATCTCATGATCGATAATTTAATTGGTTTAAAATTTAAACATGTAAAGTATTTTTCATGTAATTGCAGCTCTCAGCAATACTTACATAAGGATCTATGTTTGTAAAATTCTCCTGCTCCATTATAAAATGCTTTACGCCTGCGGCTTTAGCCTTAGGTATTATAGTTTTGAAATCAATGCTTCCTTTGCCTACTTCGGTATTGATATCGGGGTTGTGCTTATCCCTGTCTTTCACATGCACTAAAGCAAAGCGGCCCGGATGTTTAGCAAATATTTCTACCGGGTTTTGTCCTGCACGAACCACCCAGAAAATATCCATTTCCATGTGAACCAGGTTAGGGTCCGTTTCTTTCAGGATGGTTTCATAGAAAGTACCTCCGCCTTTAAGCGGTTTCCACTCGAAGTTATGGTTGTGATACCCGAGCTTTAAACCTGATGCTTTGCATATTTCTGCAGCTTTATTCATTTTTTCGGCTACAGCTTTGCATTCATCAACGGTTTTGATAAAATCGCCATTCAATGATGGAATAACCACATAAGTTTGACCTAATATTTTGGCAACATCAATATAGGTTTTCACTTCGCTGGTATCTCCTTTACCGAAGTAAGAGTCGATACCGTAGTGGCCGCTTGGAGTGGTCAGGCCGTTATCTTTTAAAAGCTTACCAAAGTCTTTAGTATGCAGGCCCCAATAACCGGTTTTCATGTCGTAGCCAAATGTTTCTACTTCCTTATATCCGGCTTTTGCTACTTTGGGTATTACGCCTTTTACATCTTTGGGCAATTGATCGCGCAGGGTATATAATTGCAAACCCGGATAAGACCGGCCCGCTGCCTTAAGCAATTGAGGTACCAATAACGCCGCTGCCGATGCAATGCCAGCCTGCGCTAAAAATGTTCTTCTGTTGGTCATTAGATTTGTTTAGTTAATTGGTCAAATATTTATACATCACATATCTGTATCGCTTGCCGTAACGAGGCTATTTTATCCTTTCTTTTCGGTACAAACTCCTGCCCTACATAGCCTTTGAATCCCGTTGCCACTATGGCACGCATTACAGCCGGGTAAAATAACTCCTGTGTATCGTCGATCTCATGACGGCCGGGTATACCTCCCGTATGAAAATGTGCAATGTAATGGTGATAGTCGGTAATATTACGTATGATATCGCCCTCCATGATCTGCATGTGATAGATATCGAACAGCAATTTGAAGTTTTCAGAACTAAGGCGTTTGCATAGCTCAGCCCCCCATTCCACCCGGTCGCACTGATAGTCTTTATGGTCGATCTTGCTGTTCAGCAATTCCATGCAAAGCACAACATTACTTTTCTCAGCAAGTGAAAGCAGTTTTTTTATACCAGCTTCGCAGTTCTTCCAACCGGTCTCGTCGCTTATACCCCGACGGGCACCGCTAAAGCAAATCAGGTTCTTATAACCGTTCTTTGCAACCAGCGGGATCATTTCACTATAATTCTTTATCAGTTGGTCGTGAAATTTGGTGTCGTTAAAGCCATCATACAGACCCAATTCAGCTCCATTACACATCGGCGAATACATACCGTGCTTTTGCAATGTGGGCCAGTCTTTAGGGCCGCACAAATCAACGCCTGTTATGCCAATACCTTTTGAAACTTCACAAAGTTTATCGAGAGTTAATTCACTATAGCACCAGGGGCTGACGGAATGGTTAATATTCCCCTTTAAGGGTAAAAATGATTCTTGTTTTTCTTCGGTTGTGAATGATGATAACATTCCTGATGCGGTGATAGCTGCAGTGCCTGCAAGCATGTTTTTTATCGCCGAACGGCGGTTTTGATTACCCATTGTATTTTACTTAAATGCGAAAATGGCTGATCTGCAATTTTAGCTTGTTATATCTCAAGTCTTGGTGATGGCTCTTCAATATCCAATCCGGGCTGGGTTTCTGTCCGGTTCTTATCTTTAAATAGTATCAGGAATAATATCATTACCACTATTGCAATGCTGCCAGGTATCAGCCAGATAGTTGTCCAATCATGCGTAGTGGGTGACGTTTTCCAATGATCCACTATAGGGCCTGACATAAAGTAACCGATAAGCATTCCGAGGCCGTACGTAGCCAGCGTGATGAAACCCTGTGCCGCACTCTTGAAGCGCTCCCCTGCAAAGCGGTCGGTATATATCTGGCCGGTTACAAAGAAAAAGTCATAGCATACGCCATGTATTACTATACCGGCTATCAGCATCCAATAATTGGCGCCGACATCGCCATAGGCAAAAAACACATATCGGAGTCCCCACGCAAGCATTCCAGCAGCAAGCATCTTTTTAACACCTAACCGCACAAAAAAGAAAGGCATAGCGGCCATAAAGAATAATTCTGAAAATTGCCCAAGCCCTTGTATAGCTGCAGCTCGTTTCATGCCTACTTCATTCAGGAATGGATTGGTAAAATTATAGTAGAAAGCCAGCGGAATACAAATAGCTACCGAAGCCAGGAAAAATACCAGGTACGATCTGTTTTTGAGCAAACCGATGGATTCCAAACCCATGATCTCGCCAATAGTTGTTTTCTGGCCCTTTTTACCCGGAGGTGTATCAGGCAAGGTAAAGCTTAAAATACCAAGCAAAAGTGAGGCACCTGCGGCCATTTTAAAGGTTAACGCCAGTGAACCCGATTGTTCCCAGTTGAGCCAGCCGATGGCAAATCCGGCGATCATCCAACCTGCTGTACCGAAAACCCTAATCCAGGGAAACTCCTTACTTGGATTGGTCATCTGTTTAAATGATATCGAATTAACCAACGCCAATGTTGGCATGTAGATAATCATATATGCCAGTATGCCCGGATAAAATGCACCGAAATTAGGCGCTATGGATTCATAAAACAGCAATGCTGCACCAATGAGGTGCAGCACCCCCAATATTTTTTGTGCCGAAAAATATTTATCGGCTATCAATCCTATTACAAACGGTGCAATAATAGCTCCGAAGGCTTGCGTAGCATAAGCACTGCCATTCTGTTCGCCTGATGCATGTAGGTTCTGAATAAGATAAGTACCCATTGTCACAAACCATGCGCCCCAGATAAAGAATTCCAGGAACATCATTGCGGATAGTTTGACTCTGATGATTGGCGTCATGGCTGTAAGATAAGGTTAAAACTTATTGTTTTTTAAGTGACAGAATGTACTGAACCATTGATTTAGCATCATCCATAGAAACAGATGGGTGCGGTGTCATAGGTACTGTACCCCAGTTTCCGCTGCCACCTTTGATGATCTTATTTGCCAAGGTATCAACAATACCTGATGGTGCTGATTTATATTTTGCTGCAACATCGGCATAAGCAGGGCCAACCAATTTTTCCTGTTCTTTATGGCAGGTTAAACAGTCATACTTAGCAATTAACTGGGCACCGGCTGCAGAAGGTGTACCCGCTGCTTTTTCGGTCCCATTGTGGCTGGCTGCAGTGTCTTGGGCTGCATCTGAATTTGTTGCAGTTGCAGTTTTATTAGCTGCTGAAGCGCTGTCTGCAGATGATTCATTGCCAGATTTATTGCCGCCACAGGCTGCTAATGCTAAACTTATACCGATGACGAAGAATACTTTTTTCATGTGAACGTTGTTGTGTAGAGTGATGATTAAAATTATTTAAGTTTTTTCTGCTGCAATTTAAGCAATCGGTTAATATGTTATACAGCAACTTGCTGTAATGGTTTGGTTTTGTTTTTGGTACGCATATATATTACAAGGCCTGCAAAAGCAAGGATCAATACAATAGGTATAAAAAGTGTAATATACAGAACCTGTTGACCTGCGAAAGTGGTGTCACCATTTGCCTGCTGAACCAGTGTATCGTAATGCTTACCCATATAGATCGTGTAGATCGATACTGAAAACATTCCTGCACCGCCCATTAAATTCAGACCCAGTGCACCAGTTTTAGGAAGATTTTGATTAACAAAACCAAGCATAGTTGGCCAAAAGAAGCACACACCTATACCGAAAATAATGGCATCGACAAAAATATTACCGGTTGATGAATACAATAAATACAAGCCAATAGAAGCTATTATTGTAGACATTAATAATACAACCTGAGGAGGCAAACGCTTTAGTACAGGTTTAGCTGAACCACGGCCGAGTACCATAATTCCGGATGTTGCTGTAACGATCAATATCGGACTGCCAACATTCTTTAATAGTACAGGTACCCACTGTTCGGTGTACAATTCTGTTACTGCAGTGCCGCACATACAAATGAACATAAAGATAAACAAGGGCGATGCTACAGCTTTGTACATACCAGCTGTGGTAACGCCCGAAGAAACGCGTTCTGTAACAGGGAAATGCAGTTTTGAGAACAGGTAACCGTAGATCAGCGTAGGAATAAGCATTATGCCTACCTGTATTTGCCAGTTAAGATTAAGTTTATTAAATAACAGCACGATCAATGTACCGATGAATATTCCGCCCGGAAACCATAAATGGAAGTGGTTTAATTTAGTGGCCTTACTTTCGGGATATAATGTCGTTACTAAAGGATTACATGCTGCCTCAACGGTTCCATTTGCCAGGCCGATAAACAAAGTTGAAATATATAGTGTCCAGAAACCCTGCGCAAATACGGTTAACAAAATACCCAAGAGGTGCAGCAAAAACGCTATTACCAACAGTCTTTTCATGCCTATGGCATCCACTATCATACCGCCTATCACAACGGCAATCGGGAAGCCCCAGAAAGCTGTTGAAGTTATGAGCGCTAATTTTGCAGTGTCTAAATGGAAGTCTGTGCCCAACTGCGTAAGAATACCAGCGCGAATGCCAAAAGATAACGAAGTTACGAGCAGCGACAGGCAGCTTGCCCGGAATAACTGGGTGCGATTGATTGATTGCATGTATCTATTTTTTAGGTTTAAATTGGTCTTTTCTAAATTATAAAAGTTATTTCAGTCCTAATGTGCGGCGGTTAAATGCCTCATCTGAGCCCGAAGCTGCAAAATCGTCAAACGCTTTATCAGTAACTCTTATAATATGGTTTTTTATAAACTCGGCGCCTTCTCTTGCACCGTCTTCTGAATTTTTCAGTGCACATTCCCACTCGAGCACAGCCCATCCGCTGTAATCATAAGCGGTTAATTTACTAAAAATTGATTTAAAATCAACCTGTCCGTCCCCCAATGAGCGGAAACGTCCCGCACGCTCAACCCATCCCTGATAGCCGCCATATACGCCCTGTTTACCTGTAGGATTAAACTCAGCATCCTTCACATGAAACATCTTGATACGTTCGTGATAATTGTCGATATATTCAAGGTAATCCAGGCATTGTAACACAAAATGGGATGGATCATATAACAAGCAAGCCCGTTTGTGCTGGTTTACTTTATCCAGGAACATCTCATACGTTATGCCATCGTGCAGGTCTTCTCCGGGGTGAATTTCGTAGCATAGATCAACACCACAATCCTCATACACATCCAGTATTGGTTTCCAGCGATTGGCAAGTTCTGTAAATCCTGTCTCAACTATACCGGCAGGGCGCTGAGGCCATGGATATACCATCGGCCACAGTAATGCACCACTAAACGTTACGCTGGCGTTCAACCCTAAATTCTGTGATGCCTTAGCCGCATATTTCAATTGCTGAACTGCCCATTTCTGACGTTCATCAGGGTTATTTTTGTATTGCTGAGGCGCAAATGCATCAAATAGCTCATCATAAGCCGGATGCACTGCCACCAACTGCCCCTGTAAATGGGTTGAAAGTTCAGTGATCTCCAAACCACAATCATTTACCTGGCCTTTTATCTCATCAGCGTAGGTTTTGCTTTCAGCAGCTTTTTGCAGATCGATAAAACGGGTATCGTTTGTAGGTAATTGAACCCCTTTATAACCGAAGTCCTTTGCCCATTTACATATCGAGGTAAGATTATTGAATGGCTCCTGGTCGCCGATGAATTGTGCTATAAATATTGCCGGACCTTTTATCGTTTTCATTGGTTAGTTCATTAGTTCACTGGTTCATTAGTTTATTAGGCAAATCCATCTGCACATTCGCACATCTACACCACGTAATCGTTCCACTTTTTGTCCGACTGGCTCGAGGCAACCACATTATCGATAAATGCCATACCCCTTATTCCATCTTCAATACTCGGGAAATCGAGCCATTCTTTTTGCGGCTCTTCATTATTCAGTTTAGCGTCCAGTGTTAAAGCGAAATTGCGGTACAGGTTAGCGAAAGCTTCAAGGTATCCTTCAGGGTGACCTCCTGGTGTACGGCAATTGTGCGTAGCATAAGTTGATTCCCTGTCCGAATAATTACTACCGGCCCTTAATGTTTCAGCCGGTTTGTCCAGCCACCTTAAGGTCAAAGTATTGGGTTCCTGCTGTGCCCATTC
>JBQCEA010000259.1:0-4387 GCA_051960695.1 Mucilaginibacter sp.
AGAAAAACAAAGGAGATTGGGAAGAAACTTTTTACCAGTTTCTGGCGGCGCAGTTTGGCTTTAAGGTAAATGCCGTGCCGTTTGAGTTAATGGCTAAATCGCTGCCGCAGCTTACACTGGCAAAACATAAAAATAACCCGTTGCAGATAGAAGCTTTGATATTCGGGCAAGCTGGGTTTTTAGATGAAGAATTTCAGGATGAATACCCGAAGAAGCTGAAAGAGGAATATAATTTTCTGCGCAAAAAATATGCGCTTCAACCAATAGAAAAGCATTTGTGGAAATTTATGCGCTTACGGCCGCAAAATTTCCCGACTATCAGGCTGGCACAGTTTGCTGCTTTGATCGTTAAATCGAATCATTTGTTCTCAAAAATGATCGAGATAAAGGACGTAGATCAATTAAAAAAGCTGTTTGTGGGTCTGCCGGTGAACCCTTACTGGGAAACGCACTACCGTTTTGATGCGCAGTCGAAACCATCGTCAAAAAGTTTGGGAGAATCTTCAATTGAAATTCTGTTATTAAATACTTTTGTGCTATTTTTATTTTGTTATGGTAAGCAGAACCAGCAGGAGTACTACATTAACCGAAGCCTGAAGTTACTGGAAAAGTTACCTGCCGAACAGAACAATATTGTAACAAATTTTAGTTCGCTTGGTATAAAGGTTGGCACAGCATTTGATTCACAAGCTTTACTTGAACTGAAAAATAATTACTGCAGCTATAAGAAATGCCTGCAATGCGGCGTTGGAAATAAAATATTAAGGATGGCTTGACATGTTGCAACGGATAATTACATTTTTTGAACGGTATTCCTTCGGCGTTTGTACCTACCTCGGCGAACGCTTTAACATCTCTATCTCAAAAATACGCCTGTTTTTTATCTATTCCTCTTTTTTAGCGGTGGGTTTCCCGCTGATCTTTTACTTTTTTGCGGGTATTGTATTGGATATCCGTAAGTATGTAAAAAGGAAACATACCCGGGTTACCGATCTGCTGTAGATTGCCCGTCAATCGGCAATGTAAAATGAAAAGTAGATCCTACCCCGCTTTTGCTCTCGAGCCATATTTGGCCGCCGTGTTCCTTTACAATTCCGGCGCTTAGATAAAGGCCAATTCCGAAACCTGTGATATACTTGGTATGCTGTGATTCGACCCGGTAATAACGATCAAACAGTCTTTCCAGATCATGTTCTTTTACGCCCATGCCCTCGTCTTTAATGCTGATATGCGCAAAGGCGCCCCCATTCGTTAATTCGCATCTCACTTCAATGTTTTTGCCTTTGGGCGAATATTTTACGGCATTGCTCAGCAGGTTGGATACTACCGACCCGATCTTTTCGCGGTCCGCATATATCTCATATATGGGGCAGGTGATAAACCGTATGCTGTGGCCGGGTGCGGTAAGCTGAATTTCCTCGATCATATCCCTGAGCAACTGGTTCAGGTTAAACTTTTCCTTTTCGATCATGATCTTCCCGGATTCCAGCCGTGAGATATTCAGGAAGCCATTGATCATGGAACTCATTTTTTTTACCTGGTTATTGGCTTTATCAATAGCACCCAGTAAAAAAGGGTCGGGGCCATTTTTTACTTTGAGCTCCAATACCTGTAAAATAGCGCTTAAAGTGGTCAAAGGTGTTTTCAACTCATGGCTGGCAATGCCGATAAAATCATCTTTTTGGCGCTGCATTCGTTTGCCTGCTTCCAGTTCCGCTTCAAGCCGCTTTTGTATTGTTAACAGTTCAGTGCGGCTTTGTTTCATTTGCTGTACACTAAGTACTTTTTCAGTTGTTTCAGTACAGGTAACTAAAACACCGTTAATGCCGCCCTTGTCGCCATAAGCCGGACTATAACTGAATGTCCAGTAAATATCTTCAGTATGCCCATTACGGTAAAACGGCACAAGCCTGTCCTCGAACCAGACAGGCTCGCCAGTGTTCATTACCTGTTTAAGCAGAGGCCCGATGATATCCCATATATCTGCCCAAACTTCAGTTCCCTTTTTACCAATGGCCGAATGTTTGCCATTTTCGCCGAGGCTGGGCCTAAAGGCATCGTTATAAAAACATACCAGGTCATCGCCCCAAAATAAAAACATTGGGAACGCGGAGTGCAATACGATCCCGAGTGTAGTGCATAATGCTTTTGGCCATTTGTCGGGCGTGTTCAGCGATGTTTGCGACCAGTCATAAGACCTTATGAGTTCGCCCATCTCTCCGCCGCCTGAGAGAAAATAAAGGTTTTTGGATGTAGAGGAATTAACTGGCATGTAAAATATCCGCGTTTCGATTGGCGTAACTCAGGTATAATAAATATACAATATAAGTGCTTAATTATAAAGCAATAGCGGAGCTTCTTTGAACAAAGAAGAAACAGAGTTATAAAGAAATTGTGTGACCTGACCAATAAAAATACGGCCATTATTTTACTGCCTTGTACAGGCGGATCACCTGACCGCCTCCTGCTACCAAGTCGGTTTTGATGATGCTTTTATTGTTTACTTTTTGGACCACTTTCACCAACAGGTTAGGATCGCTATCGGCATCTGGGGCATCACTGTATACTTCAGCAATATAATCTCCGGCAGGTAAAAATGATAGGGAAGTCTGTATATGGTGCGCCATATTATTACTGATGGTGCCGATATACCAATCATCTCCTTTGCGGCGGGCTATGGTAACATATTCGGGTACTTTGGCATTCAGTACTTTGGTTTCGTCCCATGTTAGGGGAACTTGCTGCAGGAACTCAAACCCCGGCTGGCCGATATATGCATCCGGGTAATCGCACATCAAGCCCTGTGCGCTTTCTAATACCACATACATGCCCAGCATATGGCAGCGGGTACCCAATACCATTGGTGCTGTATAGTGTACTTTAAATGTCTTTTTATTTGCTGCCCTGAAGCCACCTAAGTGATAATCGGTTGCGCCTGCCAGTAAACGTGTAAAGGCTACATTGACATCGGCATCTGGCGTTACAACATCGTTCCATTTATCATTCTCATAATTGAGTGTTCCCTCGCGGGTAAATTCATTAGGATAAGTCCGGCTCAAGCCTGTTGGTTTATAGGCGCCATGAAACTGGATATGTAAATGATGTTGTGCTGCTTTTTGCAATATCTCTTCCTGCATGTTTACCATTTCCTGGTCGTCACGGTCCATAAAATCGCACATCAGCCCTTTGATGCCCCACTTTTCATATTGAGCAAAAGTTTCATCCAACTTAGGGTATAAGGCATAAAAATGTACCCATACCCGTATGCCAACGCCCAGTTTGGCCGCAGAGTCGCATAGTTGTTTCATGTCTAATCCCGGCACTGCTTTTGAAGGGTCGGCATGCGGGCCGGGCTGGAAGCCTGCACCATCGTTCACATACCACTCGTGCAAACCATACTCTACGACCGAGTGATAACCTAAGCCATATTTAGCACAGAAATTCACGTAATATATATTGGTTTCATAGTTATTACCCGGCGCAAAAGAAGTATCCGGCGTAACATTGCCATTCCACCACGGGAAGGTAGTTTTGCCAGGTTTTATCCATGATACATCTTTAATACGGCAAGGCTCGGCGAGGTTGGTCAATATGTTTGATTCCAAAAATGCACCAACCCTGTCGCTGATCATCATTATCCGCCACGGACTGTTGTGCGGCAGTTTAGCTTTTACTTTTATTTCAGTTTGATGGGGCAGGGGAGAAAGTGCGCTTTGTAACTTACTATTATGTTTGATGAGGTACATGCCGGCATAGTCAATCAGATTTGCCTCTGTAATCGCTATATAATTACCGTTTGGATATTGAAATAATGCGGGCATATCCATTAAAGTATCAGGTTTGATCTTGCTCAATGGCAGGCGGTCGTATAAACCCTCATGCGATGTAGTATAATTTTCTCTGAAAAGTACCAACGCAGTTGGGTCGTTAGTTAGGTTAAAAACATCTGATTCATCAGTTATCTCCGCGTTTTGCCACCCGGTTTTGCCCGGAATAACATAGCGAAATGCTGCACCATCATTAAACAATCTTATTTCGATATTAAGCTGTCGTTTCAGTCCTCCTGTTTCAGTAACAGGTACCATTACTTCATTGCTCAGGCTATACACATGGCTTGTTTTTCCGACTATCAGGTTATAACTCTCCTCTATTTTCTTGGAGACGGGTTTTCCTATAGTTACCTGATGCCCAAATTCGCCGCCTTCTTTAAAAGTGATGCCCAGTCGCGAGTTGTCTACTAATAAATCGCCTTTGTAAGTGACCCTGTACATCAATCCCTGCTGACCTGCATTAAGCTGAAAAACGATTTTTTTATCTGGTGATTTGATCGTTACAGTTTGTGCTGAGAAGGCATTAAAAGAAAAGGGAATTAACAGAAAGAGAGTTA
>JBQCEA010000260.1:0-6473 GCA_051960695.1 Mucilaginibacter sp.
AAATATCAGGAATTGCAGATGAGTTTCGTTTTATGGCACGAACAGATTTACCACTATCGATAAGTTGTTTAACTAATTCAGAACCCAGAAAACCTGTTGCGCCTGTTACCAGTATCATTTAAAAATGTGCGATTATACGTTGTGCAAATGTGCAGATAGATGTGCAGATGTGCAAATTACAGCAGGCGCTAAACAGTTCGGGATTAAAGTTTTTAAAATTTTGGTTAAGACAAAAAATCTGCATATTCGCACATCCCCAGTCTCTTTACAGACTGGCGCACAATATTAGATCAGCATGTCATTATCCGATTTTTTTACGCCGATAGACCTGAGGCAAATAATTCCTAAAGGAGGCTATTACAGCAGCCATTTAGGCGAAAAGATACGGCATTTTTCAGCTGATTTTCCCGACCTTGAAAAGATAGACATTGCTATAATAGGCGTTCAGGACGACCGTAATGCGGTTAATAATCCAGGCTGTGCCTTAGCGCCCGATCATGTGCGTGAGAAACTATACCTGCTTTTTGAAGGCGCTTACAAAACCCGCATCGCCGACCTGGGAAATATCCGCCAGGGAGCCAGTATCACCGACACCTACTTCGCTGTAAAAACGGTGGTAAATGAGCTGATCAGGAAAAATGTATTACCGGTGATCATAGGCGGCGGCCAGGATATAACCTATGCCCAGTATATGGCATATGAAGACCTGGAACAAAAAGTGGATCTGGTAGTGGTCGATCCGCGTTTCGACCTGGATGATGACGGCGGTAATGATAGCCTGGAAACCAGTTCTGTATCTTATCTAAATAAGATATTTTTGCATGAGCCTAATTATTTGTTCAATTACAGTAATTTAGGTTATCAGACATATTTTACAAGCCAGGAGAGTTTGCGGGTGATGGATAAGTTATATTTTGATGTACACCGGCTGGGAGAGATAAGCGGGAAGGTAGCTGTGGCTGAGCCGATCATCCGTAATGCGAACATGATGAGTATCGATATCGGTGCGGTACGTTCTTCGGACGCAATGGGTAACGCCAATGCTTCGCCCAATGGCTTATATGGTGAGGAAGCGTGTCAGATAACCCGTTATGCAGGTTTCAACGATAAGTTAAGTTCCATCGGATTTTATGAATTCAATCCTGCCTATGACAATAATGGACAAACGGCTGCATTGATAGCGCAAATGATCTGGTACTTTATTGATGGCTATTATAACCGTAAAAAGGACTTTCCGCTTCATCCCAAATCACAATACTTGATTTATAAAACCAGTTTAAAGCATGAAGATCATGAGGTGGTTTTTGTGAAAAGCAAAAAATCAGACCGCTGGTGGATGCAGGTTCCTTATCCAAGCGGTGGCTCCATGAACGAGCGTTTCCATTTGGTGCCATGCTTGTACGAAGATTATAAAACAGCCGTGGCAGGCGAAATGCCAGATCTGTGGTGGAGGACTTACCAAAAATTAAACTAGATTAGTTCATTAGTTAATTTGTGAAATTGCCTATAAGCAACAATTCATTTACAGGGCAACATATAATAATTTGATAAGTAATGAGTTTTTATAACCTTGAAGATTAAAAGCATATAATTAAACGCATATATTAAGTTTATCGGGAAGTCTGGTAATAGCACAAATCAGTAAACTAATGAACCAGTGAACCAATGAATTAATGAACTAATGAACTATTGAACTATTGAACGAATAAAATGAAGAAATTACTTTTTTGTCTTGCATCATTACTACCTATCATGACTTTTGCCCAATCGCCGCAGCCGTTTAATGTGACGGGTAAATTGGGTTCACTCAACGCGGAGTTGTATCTTTTTTATCAATTAGGATCAAATAAAGTACTCGATTCAACCCAATGCGTAAACGGCAGTTTTGAATTTAAGGGCGACCTGATGTACCCATCGGTAGCATTGCTTATTGCAGATCACAAAAATGTGGGATCAGCAAAACTGGAGCTTGGTACAGCGGATAAACTGGTGTTCTATATCGATAAAGGTACGATACAGGTACAAAGCCCAGACTCAGTTTACAAAGCCCAGATAATAGGCTCGCCCATCAATGACCAGTATAAACAATTGGTAGCCATTAATGACGAGATCAGGAACCGGACCAGTAAAATGATGACTGATGAAGTGAAAGCCACTACCGAGAAAAGTACAACCAATCAGCAGAACGAAATACAGGCGAAACTGAAAACAATACAAGCCGATTATCATAATAAACTAATAACATTCATCAAGCAGCACCCCGACAGTTATCTTAGTTTAGTTTCTATTGAAACCTTAGGCGGCCCATCACCTGATCCGAATGAATTACTGCCTTTGCTTGACGGACTTTCAAAAGATATCCAGGATACAGAAATGGCAAGGTCGCTGAAAAATGCGCTGGAAAGCATGAAGAGTGTTGAAATAGGGGCAATGGCGCCTGATTTTGAAGAGGCTGATACAACCGGAAAACCTGTAAGGCTTTCATCTTTCAGGGGAAAATACGTGCTGCTTGATTTCTGGGCTTCATGGTGCGGGCCGTGCAGGCAGGAGAACCCTAACGTAGTTAAAGCATATAACCGCTTTAAGGATAAGAACTTCACTATCATAGGTATTTCTTTAGATAAACCGGATGGCGGTTTTGCTTGGCTTAACGCTATCAAGAACGACCACCTGACCTGGACTCAATTATCAGACCTTAAATTCTGGAATAATTCGGTGGCGCAGTTATACTTTGTGCAGAGCATTCCTAAAAACTTTTTGATCGATCCGACCGGAAAGATCATAGCGCAGGATTTGCGGGGTGATGACCTGGAGACTAAACTGGAAGAAGTATTAGGCAAATAACTCGGACTAATCCGGAATAAATAGTATTATTGGGTTCTCAATGATCCATTTATGAAAAAAGCATTATTATCTATCGTTGCTTTCCTGCCTGTAATGGCTTTTGCACAGGACGGCACTTATATTATCCAGGGTAAAGTAGGAAATTATAATGCCCCGGCAAAAATGTACCTGCGATATGAAGCGAAAGGCAAATTAGTTACAGATTCAGTTAAGCTGAAGGACGGTAGTTTCCAGTTTAAAGGTTCGGTAACAGACGCTCCGCAATATGCCTATCTGATACTTAGTCAAAAAGGAACAGGGCCGGTATATAAAGATTATAAATCTATATTTCTTGAGCCGGGCACGCTGACCGTAAATAGTGCCGATTCGGTTTCAAAGGCAACTATCAATGGGCCTAAAACCAACATGGACAACGTGCGCTATGATGCCCTGATGAAGCCTTATAATAACGAACAGGACGCCATAGATGCTAAAGTAAAAGGCGCAACACCCGAGCAAAAGAGCTCCGATGCGTTCGAAAAAGAAATAACTACTGCACAAAAGGCATTGGATGTTAAACAAGCAGAGGCCAATAAGAAGTTTATACAGGATAACCCCGATTCTTATATCAGTTTAGAGGCATTAGAAATGTATGCGTACAACGCTGACTACAAAGATATTGCGCCTTTGTACAATGGATTGTCTGAATCCGTGAAAAATACCAAGGCAGGTAAAGAATTCGGTGAGAGGCTGCCCAAATTAAAAGCCATATCGATAGGCGCCATGGCCCCTGAATTTACTGAAGCAGATACCAGCGGTAAAATGGTTAGCCTGGCGTCATTCAGAGGTAAGTATGTGCTGCTTGATTTCTGGGCATCATGGTGTGGCCCTTGCCGCAGGGAAAACCCCAATGTGGTTAAGGCTTACAATAAATACAAAGGCAAAAACTTTACTATACTGAGCGTATCGCTCGATAGGCCCAATGGCAAACAGAAATGGCTGGATGCGATCCATAAAGATGGGCTGACCTGGAACCATGTATCTGACCTGCAATTCTGGCAAAGCAAAGTAGCAGGGTTGTATGCCGTGCGTGCTATACCGCAAAATTTCCTGATCGGTCCGGATGGTAAGATCATAGCCCATAACCTGATGGGTGACGACCTGGAAGATAAACTGGCCGAGTTGTTTGGAAAAATTTAGTTAAGCAGTTGATTGGGTTAAGTGGTTGATTAGGTTCAAAACTTATTCAACTTAATCTAACTCAATCAACCTAATCAACTACAACAAATCAAACCCAATATCTCTCCTGAAATACATCCCGTCCCAGTAAATGCGGCTGGCATCGGCTGTTGCCTGTTGCAGAGCATTGAACAGGTTATCCTGTAATGTAGTTACTGCCAAAACGCGTCCTCCGGTAGTGATTACATCTTCGCCTTGTATAGAAGTTCCTGCATGGAACACTTTGGATTCGCGGACATTTTCAAGACCGGTTATTGCCTTGTTTTTCAGGTATTCGCCGGGATAGCCCCCCGCAACGCACACTACGGTAGCGGCAGTTTTGTTGGATATTGTTAATTGTTTAGTATCCAGGTTGCGTTCTGCTACGCCAAGCAGCAGGTCAGCAAAATCAGACTCTATCCGCAGCATCACGCTTTCAGTTTCCGGGTCGCCCATACGGCAATTATATTCAATTACATAAGGCTCGCCTTCACAATTCATCAGGCCGATAAAAATGAACCCTTTGTATGGGATGTTCTCTTTTTTCAAACCGTCCACTGTAGGGGTGATGATGCGTTCTTCAACCTTCTTCATAAAGGTTTCATCAGCAAACGGTACCGGCGAAACCGAGCCCATGCCGCCGGTGTTTAAGCCTGTATCACCCTCGCCAATGCGTTTATAATCTTTTGCTTCCGGCAATATCTTGTAATGCTCGCCATCGGTCATCACAAAAACGGAAAGCTCTATGCCTTGCAAAAACTGTTCGATAACCACTTTTGAGCTGGCATCACCAAATTTAGCATGAGTAAGCATCTCGGTTAATTCCAGTTCGGCTTCTTCCAGGGTAGTGCAGATCAAAACACCTTTGCCGGCTGCAAGTCCGTCGGCTTTTAAAACAACAGGTAGACCTGCAGTAGCCAGGTATTCAATACCTTCCTGAAAGGTTTCGCGTGTAAAAGTTTTAGATGCGGCTGTGGGTATGTTTTGGCGCTGCATAAAAGCTTTTGAAAAATCCTTGCTTCCTTCTAATTGCGCACCTTCCTTTTGCGGGCCAATCACCGGAACGCTTTTCAACTGCTCATCGGCCAGGAAATGATCATGAATACCCTTTACAAGCGGCTCTTCGGGGCCTACCAATACCAGATCGATCCCATTATCGAGCACAAAGCGGCCTATCGCGTCAAAGTCAGTTGCTTTAATGTCGACATTGGTTCCGTATTGAGACGTGCCGGCATTGCCAGGCGCTATAAAAAGCTTTTGGCATTTTGGACTTTGCGAAAGTTTCCAGGCGAAGGCGCTTTCCCTTCCGCCTGAACCGAGGAGCAGGATATTCATGCGCCAAAGGTAAAATTTAATGTGAAGATGTGCGAATGTGCCGGTATGCAAATGAAACATTGTAGCGTTTCAACTTTTATATTATCAGAGTTATATTTATAGCATGTCAAAAAGATCAGATAGATACCGCAAGCTGCCTGTTTTTAAAAAGGCTGATGAAATACTGGAGTTGGCGGAAGTTATTGCGGAGGTTTTGAAGGAAGATGATAAAAAGGAACGTCTTGCCGCAGAAATAGTAAGTAATGCCATGCTGATACAGGTAAAAATAGCTGGTGCAGAGGGTGGCAACCTCTATTCGCTGCGGATGCAAAATGCGGTACTGATCAAAATAGCAGTGCAGGATATGTTCAATGCTATTGTATTTTCTTCAATGGTTAAGATCAATGAGGAGGATTATGTTGAGCTGATGCGTGAAAAGATAGAAGAGTTTAGATTGGTATTTGTAGACTGGATACGGGGCTTTGATAAATCCAATGATATTCCGGATAACTGGGCCATCCGGTTTGATACCAGTACCCCGGAACAGGAAAAACTGGAAGAACTGATGTTTGATGAAGATAAATTCTTTGACGATTTCGATGACGACGATTTTATCGATGAAGAAGATGAAGAGGATTGATTTTCAAATGGGCAGATTTTAATGTGCAGATGTGCAAATTTCAAATGTGCGGATCGTATAGTCATGTTTTAAAGACGTGCTTATTATGATTTAGGTTAGGCTTAAATATATCCACTCATCTGCACATCTGAAATCTGCACATTAACTTATTTGCACATTCACCCCTCTGCACATTTGCACATTCTCACACAACTCATCGGCACATCAACAATTTCGCCATTCGGCCTAAAAAACGTACCTTTGCCTGCCATTATGACCTCAACTTATGCTATGGCTTAATTGTTGACGGAGTAGATTATATAGATCAATTATGTTAGAATTTATCAGTAAGCTTTTCGGTAATAAGTCCGAACGCGACGTAAAAAGTATACAGCCGATAGTAGAGAATATTAAAGAAGAGTTTTCAAAACTAAACGGCATAAGCAATGACGAGTTACGGGCAAAAACCATTGCCTTTAAGGAGACTATAAAACAAGGG
>JBQCEA010000261.1:0-2166 GCA_051960695.1 Mucilaginibacter sp.
GAACGGCAGATCGCGAAATGGTTCAAAACGGCCATAAGCTATTAAGGCTACAAGCGCAACTATAATAAATACCATAAGGCTAAAGCAGCACAGCAGTATGAATAAACCGATGAGCTTTAACAATACCCTCCCGGCCCCATTAAGGAAAGTGCCGAAATGATGTACAAAGTCGCCGGCAAAGTCACGTGCCTTATAAACAAAGGGTCTGGTCTCTTCCCTGAAGTTTGACAGGTTTTGGCGCATTGAACCTAATTCTTCTTCAAAGTTCCTTTTGAAGCCCTGCAGGTTAAGTTTTTCGCCTTTCATGGCCATACGATCGGCACGGGTAACAGCCTTTGGGATAACTATCCATAGTATTATATATAGTATCAGCCCGGTGCCGGCAACCAGCAGCGATAATGCAAAGGCCAGGCGTATCCAAACTACATCTATATCAAAGTAGTTAGCTATACCGGCGCACACGCCGCCAATGAGACGGTAGTCCGGGTCGCGGAATAAACGGCGGCTATCTGTATTATAATAGGTGTTGCTGAATGAGCCTTCAGTATCCTGCTCAGATTTCTCAAAATCTTCAACAGTTCCCATCTGTTCTATAACCGACCTTACGTCCTGCTCAACGATCACTTGCTTATTTTCACCGGCAAGCAATTCATTGAACATTTCGGCAATACGGTTCTCAATATCGGTGGTTATTTCAAGGCTATCCGCCGAGTTCATAAAATGACGTTTTACATCCGTCATGTAATTCTTTAATACTTCATAGGCATCTTCCTCAATATGGAACACAATGCCATTTATGTTTATGATAATTGTTTTGTTCATGATCTTTGTTTCTTTAATGTCATTAGGTCATTAGTCATTGGGTCGTCGGACATTTAGCTTTCTTTTTTTATCTTTCGGTCGCCGATAGATGTTTGCACGGCGAAGGCAAGTTCCAGCCAGGTTTTATCAAGCTGTTCCAAAACTTTTTTGCCCTCGTCTGATAAGACATAATATTTTCTTGGCGGCCCGGACGTAGACTCGACCCAGTTATAACTGAGGAGTCCGTTATTCTTTAACCGGGTTAGCAGAGGGTATAAGGTACCCTCCACCACAAGCAGCTGGGCCTTTTTTAATTCGGCAATTATATCCGAAGCATATATCTCGCCCTTTGCTATAATGGAAAGGATGCAATATTCCAAAACACCTTTCCTCATCTGGGTTTGTGTATTTTCAACAATCATATCACAAAGATATATGTTTTAAAATGTATTATGCAATACATAGTACTAAAAAATTTTCAAGTGATGATGAAATCCGGCTGATTTTCAAAAAAGATGATGTTTTTAAAAGAAATAATTTGACTTTTTAAAATTGTAACAGTACTTTTATCTTTAATTAACTATTAACTGATCTTATTATTAACGAAATGAAAAAACTTCTACTAGTAAGTTTGTGTTTCCTGATGTTATGCGTGACTCAGGTATTTGCACAAAACCGTACGATTACTGGTACGGTTACGGCCAAAGACGATGGCCTTCCCATCCCAGGAGCTACAGTAAAGGTAAAAGGCACTACAATTGGTACGCAAACCAATGCTGCAGGTAAATTTACCCTGAGCGTGCCCGAAGGCTCCACAATCCTTGTTTCCTTTGTAGGTTATAATACCGAGACCATTGCTGTCGGAAACCGTTCAACCATTAATGTGGTTCTGAACACTTCTGCACAGGCAATTGGTGAGGTTGTTGTTACAACGTCACTGGGTATCCGCCACGAAGAAAGGGAACTGGGTTACTCTACTGCCAAGGTAACAGAAAAAGACCTTACCCAAACCAACGTAACCAACGTTGCCAATGGTTTAACAGCTAAGGTTTCTGTCTTGGCGGTTTACTCTCTCGATAACGGTGTTGACCCTAACATCCAGGTTCAGTTACGCGGTAACCGTTCTCTGGAAGGTAACAACAACGCATTGATCGTTGTGGACGGAGTGCCTATCCCCGGTGGTAGCTTATCAGCCATCAACCCGAATGACATTGACGACGTTACCATATTAAAGGGTGCAGGTTCTGCCGCTCTTTATGGTTCTGAAGCATCAAACGGTGCTATCCTGATCACTACCAATAGAGGTTCAAGTGATGGTAAACCGATTATTACCGATGGTAACTCATTCCAGGCAGAAATGGTATC
>JBQCEA010000262.1:0-7993 GCA_051960695.1 Mucilaginibacter sp.
TGGTTGCTAACTGGTATACGTTGACCTTGTACCTGGTGGTCACAGAATCGCCGTAAAAGCCATCAGCATATTTTAATGCCAGCACCGCCGAGTCTACAGTGATACTACCTGTAGGCAAGGTATAAGCTGTTTCACCAGGTAGATCAAGCTGCACAGCAATATTAGCTTCAGTTTCGCCCAAAACCGGGTCCTGGAAATAGCTCAGCGGGGTTTTGGTAAGGCCTGACGTTAAGATCGAATCTACGCGGAGGCCGTTGGCCGCATCGTAAATGCTGTTGGCCTGGTCTGAGACAGTACTTACCACAATGGTAGAGGTATCAATAAGGGAGCCGCTCAGCTGCTTGGTTTGATCAACCCCTAAGCCCACAGTGCCCTCATTTTTACAACTATTTAAAATAAAAAGACTTATTAACAGGGTCAATAAGTCTAATCGGAAAAATTTCATATCAGATCTCAAAACTTATGCAACATGTACCAATTCTTCACTGGTAATTTCGTCGTAAAAATTGTAATAATTTTCGAAATCTGAAGTAGAGTTAAAGTCTAAAACGGATTTATGGCTGTTTTTAACATTATTTAACACTTCCTCATCTATGTTCTCGCTGCCCAAAACTACACCATCAGCATATTGGATAGCACCAATATGCAGTGCAGAGTTTGTGCCCGGTTTATAAATATCAGTGTGTTTTTCGGTCATATCGGTCATAACTGCCTTGTTCGCAAACTCAGGGTCGAGACTTCCGGCGAAATCGTTCTCGTAAATAGAATAAACTACCTTTGAATTTTTAAAGGTAGGATCGTCTTTATAAGTTGTTTTAAGATAGGCCGGAACAAGCGAACTCATCCAGCCATGGCAATGCACCACATCGGGCGCCCAGCCTAATTTTTTAACAGTTTCTAATGCACCTTTGCAAAAGAAGATCATCCTTTCATCGTTATCGGCATAAAATTTCCCGTCCTTGTCGCTGAACACATGTTTACGCTGAAAATACTCTTCATTGTCCAAGAAATACACTTGCATCCGCGCCGCAGGGATCGATGCTACTTTGATGATCAGGGGATTATCATTATCATTGATAATAATGTTCATACCTGATAATCTTATCACCTCATGTAACCTGTTCCTGCGCTCGTTGATATTTCCGAAACGTGGCATCAGGATACGTATTTCGTAACCCTTGTCTTGCATTGCTTGTGGCAGCTGACGTGTGATTTCAGAAATTTTAGTGAGTTCGAGGAAAGGCGACATTTCGTGAGTTATAAACAGAAGCTTAGATTTACCCATCTCTAATCAGTATTAAAATTTTGTAAAGAAGTCAAAAAATTTGAGTCTGCAAATATAAGCATTATCTTATGAATTATCAACGTATTATACAAGTAAGTTTGCTAATGTTTGATCAATTGTACAACTTTGCCGCATTTTTATAAATTTCCACCTCGTTGAAGATATTTACAGACCGGAAAAGCCTCGGTGAACACCTTGATTCACTGCGCAGAGAAGGTAAGAGTATAGGTTTTGTACCTACAATGGGCGCCTTGCATCAAGGGCACCTTTCACTGCTGGCGCAAGCACAGCAACAGTGCAATGCCGTGGTTTGCAGCATCTTTGTTAACCCTACCCAGTTTAATGACCCAAAAGATCTAGAGAAGTATCCGAGACCGATAGCATCAGATATAGACAAGCTGGAAACTGCCGGTTGCGACGTGCTTTTTAATCCACCCGTTGAAGAAATGTATGACGGCCATGAGCAATGGCATTTGGAGATAGGCGAATTGGAACATTTGCTGGAAGGTGAGTTCAGGCCTGGCCATTACCAGGGGGTAACCCAGGTGGTTAATAAGCTGTTTAATATTGTAAAGCCTGATGTGGCTTTCTTTGGTCAGAAGGATTACCAGCAGCTGATGATCATCCGTAAAATGGTTGAGCTATTGCACATGCCGGTTAAACTGGTTATGTGTCCTATACTTCGTGAGCCTGACGGACTGGCCATGAGTTCCAGGAATATCCATTTATCGGCAGAAGACAGGCAGCACGCCCTGGTGCTTTCAAGAACATTGTTTTGGCTGAAGAATAACTTTGATATCACCAATATAGCAGGTTTACAAAAGGAATGTACCCGCAAGATAAACGCCGAACCGGGAGTAGTATTGGATTATTTCGAAATTGCTAATGGTAATAACCTGCACCCCGCTGATGCCAATACTCAAAATATTGTGGCCCTGGTGGCAGCCAAAGTGGGCAATACCAGGCTCATCGATAATACAATTATAAAAGGTTAATTGAAAGGCCTGGTTTTTGCCGTCATATTATTGCAACTAATCTTCAATCATTAACCTCTGATTAACTAAATCACTACTTTTGCATCATGATTATCCAGGTATTAAAATCCAAGATCCACCG
Organism: Mucilaginibacter sp.; assembly: GCA_051960695.1. Lineage (GTDB taxonomy): Bacteria > Bacteroidota > Bacteroidia > Sphingobacteriales > Sphingobacteriaceae > Mucilaginibacter. Next base: position 2,402 of record JBQCEA010000262.1, read on the forward strand.
GGCCAGGATCACCCAGGCCGAATTGAATTATGTGGGAAGCATTACAATAGATGAGGATCTGATAGATGCCGCTAACATTATACCTAACGAACGCGTACAGATAGTTAATAATAACAACGGTGCACGATTTGAAACTTACGTAATAAAAGGTGAGCGTGGAAGTGGCACCGTATGTTTAAACGGTGCTACAGCAAGGCTTGCACAGGTGGGCGACATAGTGATCATCATGTCTTACGCTTATATGGAAGCTGAAGAGGCCCGCGAATATAAACCACTGCTGGTTTTCCCCGACATTGATAACAAACTAATCAAATAATCCGGACTTTTATTCCAGCTGATCTCTGCCTCTATCTGCCGGATACGCTGCGAGATTGAGGATAACATGCACATTTATATCAGCAGTGTCTGTTTTGCGCAGTCTGTAGGCCATACGTACCCGGATGCCAGGTTCGCGTACCAACTGATCTAAGAATTTAGTATTATCTGTGTCAAGTGCAATGTTGTTGCCCGCATTATCGTTGATGTTATCCCGCCTGGCCACAAGTATTTCACCACTGCCATCTTGTTTGGATAAAAATATTTTGACGGTTTCTATCTTGCCTAAGTTATAATCAGGCTGAACGGACATTAGCTTAGCTGAAATAACACGGACAAGCGCTACTTTATCACCCTTACTAAAATTCTCATCGAAACTATCGGCCATGCTCATACACGAAATTTCATTACCGGCCTTCGACGATGCGGGTATAGTAAGCGTAGTAGTATAAGGAAAAGAAGATTTTACCATAGACTGGTACATACCGCAGCTACCGAGTGCAGATGCACCAAAAACAACGAGGGGTAATAAATATCTCTTCATCATAGCGGGTTTGTTAAGATAGTTCAGTTATAGTAAATATAGTCAATATTTGCACGATAGCCGCAAGAATATAGCACTGTTTATCGCTCTAAATTAAATTTTAAAATTCCTGATGCAGGCCCATCTATTTTTCCTATCTTTGCATCCCGACGCTGAAGTCGGTTTTTTGCCCCTCAGCGCATAGTTTTAAAGTCCAAGTCGTTAGTCGATAGCCCAAACGGGCAGACTTAAGACTTGGGACACAATACTTAACACTCAAAAAAGCTATGCCCAAAGACACCTCCATAAAATCCGTTTTAATTATTGGTTCAGGTCCGATTATTATAGGCCAGGCGTGTGAGTTCGATTATTCAGGTTCACAGGCAGCACTTTCTCTTAAAGAAGAAGGCATCGAAGTATCCATCATCAACAGTAACCCGGCCACTATCATGACCGACAAGGTTATTGCTGATCACGTGTACCTGCTGCCTTTAACATGCGATAGCATTGAGAAGATATTGCAGGAACAGAATATCGATACCGTATTGCCCACCATGGGCGGCCAAACCGCGCTGAACCTTTGTAAAGAAGCGGAAGAACGCGGGATATGGCAAAAATACAATATTAAGGTTGTTGGAGTTGACGTTGACGCCATTGAAAAAACCGAGAACCGCGAGGCTTTCCGCCAGCTGATGGTGGACATAGGTATTGGTGTTGCCGCCTCAAAGATCGCTAACTCCTTCCTTGAGGGTAAAGAAGCTGCACAGGAAATAGGCTTCCCGCTGGTTATCAGGCCAAGCTATACGCTGGGCGGAACAGGCGGTGGCTTTGTACAGAAAAAAGAAGATTTTGACGCAGCTTTAAGCCGTGGCTTGCAGGCTTCGCCAACCCAGGAGGTTTTGGTTGAGCAGGCAGTAATAGGCTGGAAAGAATTTGAGCTGGAGTTACTGCGTGACAGCCGGGACAATGTGATCATTATCTGCTCGATCGAGAACTTCGACCCGATGGGTATCCATACCGGCGACTCGATAACTGTAGCGCCTGCTATGACACTGAGCGACCGCTGTTACCAGGAAATGCGTAACCAGGCCATCAAAATGATGCGTGCGATCGGGAAGTTTGCAGGTGGTTGTAACGTACAGTTCTCCGTTAACCCGGCAAATGAAGAAATTATAGCCATCGAGATCAACCCGCGCGTATCGCGTTCATCAGCACTGGCATCAAAAGCTACCGGTTATCCACTCGCAAAAATCGCTGCCAAGCTGGCTATCGGCTATAACCTTGATGAAATAGAAAACCAGATCACTAAAACCACATCGGCTTATTTTGAGCCTTCGCTGGACTACGTGATCGTAAAAATTCCGCGCTGGAACTTTGATAAATTTAAAGGCGCCAACAAATATCTTGGCCTGCAGATGAAATCGGTAGGTGAGGTTATGGGTATTGGCCGCAGCTTTATCGAGGCATTGCAAAAAGCTTGTCAGAGCCTGGAGATCGGTCGCTGGGGATTAGGCGCCGACGGTCGTCAAAGCCGCAACCTCGACGAGATCATGAGCAGCCTTGAAAACCCAAGCTGGGACAGGCTGTTCCACATCTACGATGCGTTGAGCCTGGGTGTGCCAATTGAATCGGTAAGAAAAGCTACTAAAATAGACCGCTGGTTCCTGAACCAGATACAAGAGCTGGTGAACCTGGAAACTGAGTTGCGCCGTTACTCACTGAATAACGTTCCAACCGAGTTCTTCTTTACCTTAAAACAAAAAGGTTTCTCAGATGCACAGATCGCTCATATTCTCGGCAATGTGACCGAAGAGGAAGTTTACCAGCGCCGTGCAAGCTTAGGCATCCGCAGGGTATATAAAATGGTAGACACTTGTGCTGCCGAATTCCCTGCAAAAACTCCGTATTACTATTCTACTTACGAAGGGGAAAACGAGTCAAAAGTATCAGACAGAAGAAAGATCATTGTATTAGGTTCGGGCCCTAACCGTATAGGCCAGGGTATCGAGTTTGATTACAGCTGTGTACACGGTTTGCTTGCTGCAAAAGAATCAGGCTTTGAGGCTATCATGATCAACTGTAACCCTGAAACCGTATCAACCGACTTTAACATGGCTGATAAGCTATACTTCGAGCCGGTTTTCTGGGAGCATGTGCGCGAGATCATTGAAATGGAAAAACCGGAAGGTGTTATCGTTCAGTTGGGTGGGCAGACAGCTTTGAAAATGGCTGAAAAGCTTAATGAGCATGGCATTAAGATCATCGGTACAACATTCAATGATATGGATATTGCCGAAGACCGTGGCCGTTTCTCTGACTTGCTGAAAGACCTCGATATCCCTTACCCTAAATATGGTGTTGCTGAAAGCGCTGAAGAAGCTATTGAAGTGGCCCATAAAGTAGGTTATCCGGTATTGGTTCGTCCAAGTTATGTACTGGGTGGGCAAGGCATGAGCATTGTGATCAACGATGAGGACCTGGAGAAAGCCGTAGTAAGCTTACTGCGTAACCTACCGGGCAACCGCGTACTGATCGACCATTTCCTTGACCGCGCTGAAGAAGCCGAGTCAGATTCGATCTGCGATGGCGAGGATGTACATATCATCGGTATGATGGAACACATTGAGCCTGCCGGTATCCACTCAGGAGACTCAAGCGCAGTATTACCGCCATTCAATCTATCTGCAAATGTGACCCGCCAGATGGAAGAACATACGGTGAAGATCGCTAAAGCATTAAATGTTCGCGGCCTGCTGAACATCCAGTTTGCCATAAAAGACGAAAAGGTGTATGTGATAGAGGCTAACCCTCGCGCTTCCCGTACAGTACCATTCATTGCCAAAGCTTATGATGTACCGTACATCAACATAGCAGCTAAAATAATGCTGGGTGTAAATAAGTTGAAAGACTTTACAATAGAACGCAAACTAAAGGGATTCGCCATCAAAGAACCGGTGTTCTCATTCGATAAATTCCCTGAAGTGAACAAAGAGCTCGGCCCTGAAATGAAATCAACAGGCGAGGCTATCCGCTTCATCCCAAGTATTGAAGACCCATATTTCAGGCACTTGTACAAAGAGAAATCAATGTACCTAAGCAAATAGCAAAAAGCCGAAGGCTGAAAGCGAAAAGCGGCTTTATGCTTTGGACTTTCGGCTTTCAGCTTATTCCACCATCATTCCGGTCACTTCAAAGATCAGCTTCTGTTTAGGATTGGTTTTTACTTGTGATTGTTTTTTGCCCACCACGGTGTCCCCGGCAAAATGCTGCTTATCATCGGCAATAAACTGTTTCTGAACCACACCATCTACCACTACAGTCTTTCCTGCCAGTGATGAAGGTATATTTATGCCGGCCTTTTTAAAATGGGCGCTTATTATCCTGCCATTTCCTGCGTCAATATCAAACCAGCCCCCATTGGGTTTGGTCACCTTTAATATTCTGCCGCGAATGGCCATATTCATGCGGGTTTTTTTGTCCATAGAGTTTTCCACTTTGCTTGCCGCTATTACGCCTGTCCGGTCTGGCTTAGAACCATAAACGGTGCCTTTTTGCTGTGAGAATGCCGAAAAAGATAAAAATAGGAATAATACTAAAAAGGTTGTTTTCATCGTATTGTATCAGTAGTTGTATAAGGCTAACAATCAACGTTTCTTTCGGTTTTTAGCCCCGGCGGTATTGTTAATATTTGTTAAATAGATTTAGAAAGTAACTTTTTTAAAGTACTATTGAAATGTGTTATGATTTAAAGCTATTTAGCTTAAGTTTGCGAAAAAAATTGAATTTCAGGTAGCGAAACCAAACGACTGACCGTAATTATTTCAGTTACCATATAAATAAAGTGCGTTAAATGAAAAGACCCCTACTATTTGCTGTATTTTTTGCTTCTTCTGTTTTTTTGCTGATAACCGGCTGTAAAAAGACTACCACTTCGCATAATGCTCCGGCACTTACTACGCAAGACCTGATGCTGGATGTTACTGCAACCTCGGCTCAGAGTGGCGGAACAATAACTGCAATAGGCGATGCCGTTATATCAGAGAATGGGGTTTGCTATAGTACTACTAACACAAAACCTACTATAGCAGATATTAAAGTTACTGCACCGCTTATTACCGTGAGTTATACCTTCGCCTGTAATATAACCGGCTTAACACCAAGCACTACCTATTATCTACGGGCGTATGCCACTAATGAATACGGTACAGCATATGGCGACGTGGTTAAATTTACTACGCCTTCAAATGTAGCTGCTGTTTCAGGTACCGTTACCACTATTGCAGGCAGCGGAACAGGCGGCTATGCTGATGGTAATGGAATAAGCGCCGAATTTAACAACCCCGGCGGAATAGCTGTGGATGCTCAAGGCAATATCTATGTTGCAGATAGCTTTAACAACCGCATCAGGAAGATGGCGACCGATGGCACAGTTACTACCATTGCAGGTAATGGTACACCGGGTTATCTTGATGGTCCGGCTGCTAATGCCGAATTCTATAATCCGCAAAGTTTAGTTGTGGACCCACAGGGGAATATTTTCGTGGCAGATTACGGCAATAATGTGATCCGCGAAATTTCTGCTTCGGGCGTTGTAAGCACTTTTGCAGGCAACACCCGGCCCGGTTATGAGAACGGGACAGGCTCATCATCTGAGTTTAACGCACCTTATGGTATTGCTTTAGATAAATCAGGCAATTTCTATGTGTCAGACTATAACAATAATATGATACGCAAGATCACCTCTCAAGGGGTGG
>JBQCEA010000263.1:0-7680 GCA_051960695.1 Mucilaginibacter sp.
CTGCTGATAGGGTTGATAGGTTTGATCTATCACTTCCAGAACGACAAGCGGGATGCCTTAATAGTGGCCCTGCTCTGGTTCTTTACAGGTTTAGCTATTGTGATATATGTAAACCAGCCGAGTGTGCAACCGCGTGAGCGTGATTATTCTTATGTAGGCTCGTTTTATGCCTTTGCTATCTGGATAGGGATAGGGGTAATAGCTATTGCCGATTACGCCAAAAAATGGCTGACACCAAGAAATGCTGCTATCGGCGTGAGCGCTGTATGCTTATTGCTGCCGGTGTTAGTGGCATGCCAGGAGTGGGGCGCGCATGACCGCTCAACCAAAATGGTTCCGCATGATATGGCTTACAATTACCTGATCTCATGCCCGCCGAATGCCATCTTATTCACTTATGGCGATAATGATACTTATTCGCTTTGGTACGACCAAGAAGTTGAAGGCATCAGGCCGGACGTGCGTATTGTAAACCTGAGCTTGTTCAGCGGCGACTGGTACATCAGGCAAATGCAGAAGAAAATGAACGAATCGGCCCCGCTGCCTATCACCATGCCGTATGATAAATATAAGGAAGGTGTAAGGGATGCGATCCAATACTTCGACAGAAAGCTGATAGGTGATGTGAGCGTTAAAGAAATATTTGATTTCATAACCTCAGACGATACCGCAACAATGGTACAATTGCAAAGCGGTGGCTGGGTGAACTATCTGCCTACCAAGAACTTTAAGTTACCTGTTAATGCTGACGAATTACTGAAACAGGGTGAGATCACTCCTGAGCAAAAGAGCCGGCTTACTGATACAATAAGATGGAAATACCCATCGAACTTTGTAACAAAGGATAACCTGGCCTTTATTGATATATTGGCACACAATAACTGGGAACGGCCGATATGCTTTACCATTACCGTTGGGCAGGAAAACATGATGGGCCTGGCGCCATATTTGTATAAGGAAGGGTTTGATTACCGCCTGATACCATTCAAAGCAGATACGGCACAGCGCGATCAGTTGGGTAAGACCAACAGCCTGGTGATGTACAATACCATCATGAATAAATTTAAATGGGGTAATTATAAAACGGCCAAATACCTCGACCCGGAATCGACTACCATGTTCTACCCGGTTATTTTGTCTACCGTAATCGATCTTACTCAAAATCTTTCCCAGGAAGGTCACAAAGACCTTGCCTTAAAGGTTCTGCATAAATACGACCAGGAAATGCCGGATATATATCCTTTTATAGATGTTGCCCGCACCAAATATTTCCTTGTAGCTAATGCATATACTTTAGGTGATATTGGTTATGCAAACCGTTTTGTGAACAGCATTGATAAGTACGTTACCGACCAGCTGGATTATAACTATGGCCAGTTGCAAAGCAGTTCGGATAATGTGGATACCCGCACGGTACAAATAGGCCTATCGCTGATAAATGGTTTGAGTGAACTGGCAAAAGATAATCACCAGGCGCCTTTAGCTGCAAAACTGCAAAGCCAGGTTAAGGATTATGAAGGTAAGTTCGGACCGCTTTTGGGCAGCGGCAGATAAAATATCTTAGAAATACAGGTTTCAATAGCGATGGCTTTAAACCATCGCTATTTTTATTTGAAATAACATGGAGATCAAAAGAATTGGCATTGCAGATGCCGCATTGGTTATTGGCTTGTTCGATTTTTACCGGCAGTTTTATAAGCAGGCATCGGATACAGCCGCGGCTGAAAAGTTCATTAAAGAGCGCTTGCAAAATAACGAGTCGGTAATATTTGTTGCTGTTGAGGACAATGTGCCGCTTGGCTTTACGCAGTTGTATCCTAAATACTCATCTATGCGGGTAAGCAAGAACTGGATATTAAACGATCTGTATGTTGAAAACACGCATCGCAAGAAAGGCATCGGTGAAGCACTGATCAAAACGGCTATGAACTTTGCTAAAGGAACGGGGGCAACTTTTGTGCAGTTAGAAACCGCTATAGATAACTATACTGCACAAAGGTTATATGAGGCCATCGGCTTTGAGAAACAGCCGCCTGAAACGGAATTCCTGTTATACCGGATATCCGTTTAATGCGAATGGTCTGCGTTATAGGGTTTTTTAGCCCGTTCCGGGTCATAACGCAGTTTTGGAGTAAGCCAGTAAAGCAGGATAACCCTCGAATAACGGAAGTTTATAGGCGATAGTAAAAGCGTTCCGCCCAGTAAAATACCAACATACAGCCAGGGAGAATCGGAATGAGATAAAATGTAGGTACCTAAAGCCAGCGTTACCATCTCAGCCACTATCATGGCATAGCTTACAAACATGGCCACGTAGAAATAGCCGGGCTCTATCTCGAACCGGAAATTACACCACGGGCAGGTGGCATGCATCTTTTGGCCGAAAATGTTAAATATCGAGCCTGTAAACATCTCACCTTTGCGGCATTTTGGGCATTTGCAGTGTAAAGCAGCCTGGAATTCAGATTCAGGTTTTATTTGGTTATTGGTATCTGTGGTTGTCATTGTTTTATTGAATTTGCGTTTTGTTTCCTAAACTCTTCCGGTGTTGAGCCGGTATATTTTTTAAAGAACTTACTGAAGTAAGAATTGTCGTTAAAATTTAAACTGTAAGCTATCTCTGTTACTGAAAGATCAAGATTGATCAGCAGCCTTTTGGCTTCAAGTAATATCCGGTCGCGGATGATATCCCCGGCAGATCTTCCTAATACATCATTGCATATAGCATTAAGATGGTTGGGCGTAATATAAAGCAGCTCAGCATATTCTTTAGGCAACCTCATCTTACTGAAATTTTGCTCTATCAATTTCCTGAAGTTCTTTAATAGGGTACTGTTGTAAGATGATAATTGTTTTGATCCTGCACCCGAATTCATCCTTGAGATAAGGATAAACAGCTCCAGCAATAATGCCCGTATCATGTCGACCGTCATACGCGCCGGGTTTTCGCTTTCAGCTATGATATCTTCAAAAATGGATATTACCCTTGTCCTGAATGCAGCTGGTATATTGATGACCGCCTCGTTTATATCACCGCTAAAAAACGGAAATTGGTCGAGGTAGTTATTGGCTAAAAGAAAAGACTGGAAGAACCCCGCCGAAAAATGGATAACATATCCGTCAACACTGCCTTCAAAACTCCATGAATGTACCTGGCCCGGCACCATAAAGTATATCTGGTATGGTTCAACTTTAAATGTTTTAAAATCGATAGCGTGTGTGCCGCCGCCCTCTGTAAATAATACTAAATGGTAAAAACTATGCTTATGCGGAAAATGCAGGTCGCGGTGTTTTTGCAGATAGATGTTAAAGCGACTGATGAGCATATCTTCCTGCTGGAAATCAGAAAGCTTGCAAATATCATACACCGGGAAGTTATTTTTCATAACGACACAAAATTACAGGTTAAGTGCCATTGATTACAGTACTTATCAGGGGACTAATGGTAATTTTTACTGATTGAATATATTTTACAAAACGTATATAAAAAAATAATCCCCTGCCGGGAGGCAGGGGATTTAATGACCCGTCTTACTCGCTAATTCGGGTCAAACCTAAACCTTATCGATGCAAATTTGGTATTTTTTTGCAAAGTTTTTTTAAAAAAAGTTAACAAATTCTAAAATAAATTATTGAAAAACTTTTTTTCATAATATGAAATTAATTTAATGACAGCTGTTTTTTCTTCTAATGGTACCGATTGTTATTTTCGTCAGGGATAATGTTGATTTTTATAGCCGGGTGATCAATAAATATTGAAAATCAACTAAAATTCTAATTCATAATTGGTATTCTTGTCCGGTACAGCAACAAAGTCAAATGATAAAGCCAGATAGTATAATATTTGATATGGACGGCACCTTATGGGATGCCGTGGATACTTATACAGCCTCATGGAATATTGTGTTCGAGCAATTGAATATCGATATACGGGTCCCGCGTGATAAGCTGGCATCGATGGTAGGATGGGAAGGGAAAAAGGTGCATGAAGCTATTATGCCTGATTTTGATGAAGAAAAGCGCCAGGATATATATGCCAAAGTAAATGAATTAAGAAAAGAGCTATTGCCGCGAAATGGCGGCGTATTATACCCGGGAGTAAAGGAGGGGCTGAAACAATTAGCAAGTAAATACCAGTTATTTATTGTAAGTAACTGTGCCAAAGGTATCATCAGGTTATTTATAGATTGGGCGGGGATAAACGAGCATATTATTGATGAAATAGCTTATGGCACTAATTATATGCCTAAGCATTATAACATCAAACAGTTAATAGAGCGCCATTCGCTGAAAAGCCCGGTATATGTTGGAGATACAGAAGGGGATGGCGAACAAAGCAGGCTGGCAGGTATACCATTTGTGTTTGTAAGCTATGGCTTTGGGGCAACTGACGACCATGATCTCAGGTTCGACAGCTTCAGCGATTTTACAGAATATTTTATGAGCCTTTGAAGGTATAGTATCTATTACTACAAAGGCAGACTGAAATAGAAGGTTGAGCCTTTGTCTTCCTCACTTCTTACCCATATCTTGCCCTTATGCCGCTGAATGATCTCGCTTGAAAGATATAAGCCAATACCGAAGCCGGCAACATGCTGCATTTCTCCATTATCGGCCCTGTAAAAGCGCTGAAATATCTTTTCCTGGTCTTTGGGCTTTATGCCAATGCCTTCATCTTTAACAGATACTTCAACGTAACCATCCTTAATTGTGCTTTGCAGAGTTACGGTACTGCCCTTGGGCGAGTATTTGATAGCATTGCTGATAAAGTTATTGAGTACCTGGCTTATTTTTTGCCTGTCGGCATTTACAAGCATGGCCTCAATGCAGCTGAACTTTAAATGGTGGGTAGCGGAAATAGTTCTGGTATCTGAAATGCATTCGGCTATTAGCTGATTAACTTCAAAAAGCTCTTTTTTTAACTGCAGTTTACCTGGCTCTATGCGCGAAAGATCAAGAAAGCCGTGCACCAATGCGGCCATTTTATTTACCTGGTTAAGCGCTTTGCCAAGTGCTGTGGTAACCATTGCGTCCTTTGACGATGCCAGTTTAATTTCCAGCAATTGTATATAGGCTTTTAACGAGGTAAGCGGCGTTTTTAATTCATGGCTGGCCATGGCAATAAAATCATTCTTTCTTATTTCGTCGCGTTTACTTTCGGTAATATCCACTATAGTGCCCAGCATCTGGTAAGGCTCTTTTTTTTCATTATACAGCACTATGCCCTTTACACATATCCAATGTAAAGAATCATCGGGCCAGGTTATGCGGGCTTCGTAAAAATAGCTTCCCGTAACTAATGCTTCAAAGTATGATTTCATAACGATATTCTGCATATCGTCGGGATGCACCTGGTTGCGTATTGAGTTAAGTGTAACATGTGTATCAGCCGGATGCCCGAATATTGAAAGTAACTGCGGTGAAAAGTTGAAATCAGTTTGCGGGATGCTGAGGTCCCATACTGCAAAACCCGTGGCCTCCGCAGCAAGTAATAAGCGCTTTTCACTTTCCACGGCCGCATTTTTTGCCTTCACTTCTTCCGAAATGTCGATCACTGTATTTAAGATGTAAGCCACATGGCCATCTGAATCATGAATAGGCATATTGGAGCAGGACCAATAATGTACGCGCGGCTGTTGGGTAAGCGGATCTATTTGGTCATAGCGATAAACCGGCACATCTATCTTTTCCCGGGTTTTTACAACCCTGGTAAAGACATGGCGGGCCGAAGTCTCGTCGTTTAAACTATCATCACCATCAGGGAACACTTCAAAAAAGCTTTTACCTACTATATTTTCGCGTTTTGCTGAGGTAACCTGCAAATAATCATCGCTAACAGCAATGATAGTAAAATATGGGTCGGCTTTAACTAAAATAGAACCAGGTGATTTTTCAAAAAGGACCTGGAATAAATTTTCGGTCAAAATATCCGCGGTGGAACTGCTCATTATCAGGAGTAAATCGCTGTTAAGTTAAAATTTTTTAATGAAAACGAAAAGACAGTTTCTTATTGTATATGAGGATTGTTGCATTAATTATTTTATTTAAGAGATTTTGTAACTGCGTGTCAGTCGCTATATTTAGCCAATACTTTCGTTATCTTTAATAGCCGATCCTCAGCAGCTTATAACAAAAAATTGACATTTTTTACAAAACAAATTAATATTAGTCGCTGTTGAAATTGCCTGAATACGAAATTATTAGCCGATGCATTGTTGATTAAACCCAATGGTTCATATGAGTAAAAAAGAAGTTAAAAACATTTTACAAAAAAAGATCTTAGAAAAAACACCCTCTGGTATTTCCGGATTAGATGAAATAACAGGCGGAGGACTGCCCAAAGGCCGGCCCACACTGGTTTGCGGCGCCGCCGGATGCGGCAAGACCTTAATGTCAATTGAATTTATTGTCAAAGGAGCGCTTGAATATAATGAGCCGGGTGTTTTTATGGCCTTTGAAGAATCAAGCGAAGAATTGGCTACCAATGTTGCATCACTTGGTTTCGACCTGAAACAATTGCAGAAAGAAAATAAGATAAGAATAGACCATGTACAAATTGAGCGCAGCCAGATAGAAGAAACAGGTGCCTATGATTTGGAGGGTCTTTTTATACGGCTTAATTATGCCATAGACAGCATTGGTGCAAAAAGAGTGGTGCTGGATACGATCGAAAACCTTTTCTCCGGCCTTACCAATATGGCCATATTACGCGCCGAGTTGCGCCGGCTATTCCACTGGCTAAAGGAGAAAGGTGTAACGGCTATTATAACCGCCGAAAGCGGCGGCGGGCAGTTAACACGGCACGGATTGGAGGAGTATGTGTCTGACTGTGTGATCATGCTGGATCACCGCATTATAGACCAGGTTTCAACCCGCAGACTGCGTATTGTAAAATATCGCGGTTCTGTACACGGCACAAATGAATATCCTTTCCTGATCGATGAGCAGGGGTTATCAGTTCTGCCTATTACCTCCTTAAGCCTCGACAAACAGGCATCAACCGATAGGATATCCAGCGGTATTGATGCGCTTGATCAAATGCTTGGTGGAAAGGGCTATTACAAAGGCAGCAGCATCCTGGTATCCGGAACTGCGGGTACGGGCAAAACCAGTATTGCCGCATATTTCGCCAACAAAACCTGCAATGATGGCAAGCGGGCCCTTTACTTAGCTTTCGAAGAGTCGCCCAGGCAGATCATACGAAACATGCGCTCAATAGGTATGGACCTGGAAAAGCATGTGAATAAGGGTACGCTTAAATTCCATGCATCAAGGCCCACGTTGTATGGGCTTGAAATGCACCTCGTTACCATTCATAAAATAGCAAAGGAGTTTAGGCCCGATGTGATAGTGCTTGATCCGATATCGAACCTTATTACAGTAGGTGTGCTTGCTGATGTGAAGGCCATGCTGATACGCTTGATTGATTTTCTGCAAAACGAAGGTATTACCGTAATGTTTACTGCATTGGCGCTGAATACCGTAGTTGGCGATCAAACCGATGAAGGTGTTTCCTCATTGGTAGATACCTGGTTGCTGGTAAGGGATATTGAATCAAACGGCGAGCGTAACCGCGGATTGTATGTTATCAAATCACGTGGTATGAAACACTCGAACCAGGTACGTGAATTTGTAATAACTGACAGTGGCCTCGACCTGGTAGATGTATACCTCGGCCCT
>JBQCEA010000264.1:0-8807 GCA_051960695.1 Mucilaginibacter sp.
GTAACTAAGATCATGAACAGCCTTTGCATGACGGATTAGCAGTAATTTTTTCATATATCCATCAATGAGAAATCGATACTATTTGTTTGCAAAATCACTTACGACATTCTCAGGAATATCTTTCATACACTTAAAATGCCCAAGCGGGCATTTCTCCAACCCAAATTTAGAGCATGGCCTGCACGGGAGCTCAATACCGATCATTTCGGCATCTTTTACCATATAGGGTTGAACGCCAAGTAGTTCAGGTACAGTCCCGCCCCAAATAGAACCAATGGGTTTATTAAAAGCTTCGGCAATGTGGGTGAGGCCGGTATCAAAACCCAATACACTATCGGCTTTAGAAACCAGGAAAACTGACTCGTCCAATGTAGTAATGCCACATGCATTGTAAATCTTGTCAGCCAATACGTTAGCTATTTCTGTTCCGTTGACTTTAACATCCTCACCGCCCAATAGCACAACAGGCTTATTGATCTGCCTGCAAATGCTGATGATCTTCTCATTGGGCATCCGCTTGGTGAAGTGGGTTGCACCAATAACAAACGCTACATAATTATGCTGATGCGATTCAGGCAGCAATTTTTTAATATCGTGTTCGGCTTTAATGTAGTAATCTATCGGTTTGCCATCATTCTTTACGCCCAGAAAATCAACGGCTTTCATATAACGCTCAACCAAATGTATAGGCTCAACCAATTTAAGCTTAAACTTAAGGCTGAGCCATTTACGAACAGGTTGTTTTCTATAGGTTGACGACCGGATACCTGTTTTCAGCTTGATCAAAGCCGTACGTAGATTATTGTGCAGGTCGATAATATAATCGTATTGATTGACTTTGATCTCTGCTATCGTTTCGGCTAATGTTGGCTTTAGAAGCAGCAGTTTATCAACATACGGGTTGTTGTCGTAAATGTATTTGAAAGCCGGTTTGGTCAGGAAATGTACTTCAGCTTGCGGCAATTGGGTTTTAAGGCAGCGAACGACAGGTGTTGTGTAAATAATGTCGCCCATTGAGCTAAAGCGGATAACCAGTATTTTCATGTTTTTCAGGTTATCTGTTTCCTTATTTTTTGGATGATTGAAGTAGACGAATAACCCTCTACAAAGCTGATCGTTTTTACTTCGCCGCCGTTGGCTATCACTTCTTTGCCGCCTACAATATTTTCAATAGCATAATCAGCACCTTTTACTAACACATTAGGCATTAAGGTGGTGATCAGGTTAAGCGGGGTGTCTTCTTCAAATAAAACTATCGCATCCACAAAAAACAAAGCTGCTAATAATGCGGCGCGGCTGTTTTGATCGTTCACCGGACGGTCATCACCTTTTATCCTTTTTACCGAGCTATCAGAGTTAAGCCCGATAACCAGTTTATCGCCCAGTTCAGAAGCCTTGGCCATGTAGGTGATATGGCCAATATGCAGCAGATCGAAAACGCCATTAGTGAATACTACTTTTTTGCCCTCATTTTTCCATTGGGCAATGGTCCCCTTTAGTTTTTCGGCATCAGTAATTTTGTCTAAAAGTGTTTTTTCGATATCGGTTCTCATACGTCGAAATAAACTTACGAAGTTTTTAAAACTTCGTAAGCTTTGTTTGGATTAAAACTGATCATCCACCGCTTTGCATAGAATGTGCCCAATGAGAATGTGCATTTCTTGTATGCGCGCAGTAACCTCCGAAGGCACAATAATATTCAGGTCGCAGATGCCATTCATCTTGCCACCATTACGACCGGATAAACCTAATGTTGTGCAATCCAGTTTTCTTGCTGTATCAAATGCGTTCAAAATTCCCTGGCTATTGCCGCTGGTTGATATGCCGATGAACAGATCACCCGGGTTTGCAAGGGCTTCTACCTGGCGAGAGAACACATATTCATAACCGTAATCGTTGGCTATTGAGGTTAGGGCAGAGGTATCTGTTGTGAGCGCTATCCCCGGTAACGCTTTGCGTTCTTTTACAAAACGACCGCTCAGCTCGGCTGCGATATGCTGCGCATCGGCAGCACTGCCGCCATTACCAGCCAGTAATACTTTATTACCTTTTTTTAGTGTTGAAACCATCATCTTACATGCCTTCTCAATATCGCCGGCAAGCAGATCGATCACTTTTTGTATCAGTTGCTGATGTGCCTTTAGTTCTTCAATGATCATTTTTTTATAATTGGCCGTTCTTAGTAATTTGGACTAATCTCTAATCTTTAACCTCTAATTTCTAATCTCTGCTTTCCAGATCTTCAATTATCTCGTCAATAGTAGTTGTAGCACTGCCTACACGCCTTATTACAATGGCAGCAGCATGATTAGCCAGTTCGCACGCTTCTTCAATAGTCAGTCCTGATGCTATAAAATAGGCTATCGTTGCCAAAACTGTATCGCCTGCACCCGTCACATCAAAAACTGCTGTTGCTTTGACCGGCAAAAGCTTGTAAGTGAGCTCGTCCAGTATCACCATGCCTTCTTCTGATAGGGTAACTACCAGGTATTCAGCATCGGTTTGCTGCAGAATGATCTTAGCCGCTTTTTGAAGATCATCTATATTCCTGATCTTGTCAACCTTGGCCGCTTCAGCAAGTTCCTTGCGGTTAGGTTTGATCATGTAAGCCCCCTTATATTTCTCGTAGTTAAGGCCCTTAGGGTCTATGATCACCTTTTTTTGTTTCTGTTTCGCCAGTTGGATGAGCTTTTGCGTCAGGTCTTCTGAAAAAAGTCCTTTGCCATAATCGGAAAACAACACAATATCTGCCTCATCAATATGCTTTTCTAAACGGCTAACCAGTTCATCAGCTAATGTATTATGAACATGATCTGTGATCTCGCGGTCAACACGTACTAACTGGTGGCTGCCTGCAACGACCCGCGTTTTCACTGTAGTAGGCCGTTGAATATCTTTAATGATGGTATCGGTGCCGAGGCCTTCACCTTTCATGATATCCGTAAGTTGTACCCCAAAAGCGTCGTCACCAATTATTCCACTTAATACTGCTTTTGCGCCCAATGCGACCAGGTTCTGGGCTACGTTCGCAGCGCCGCCTAATGTAACCGATTCGTTTTTTACATTCACTATAGGCACCGGCGCCTCAGGGGATAGCCGTGTGGCATCGCCCCAAATGTAATGGTCGATCATCAGGTCGCCAATAACTAATATTACCGGTGGATTTTGTGTCTGCTGTATGTGGCGTACTTTGTCAGTTAGCATCTTTTAGAATTTCGTCCGCCAACTGGCGGATCGATTTCGGATTTTTGTTTTTGAATAATATAATCTAAAATTACGCTGATATCAAATCACGCATTAACTTTTTTTGATTCGAATATTTTTTTGATCTCTTCCAATGTACAGGCATTAAGGCATCTTTGTTTGTCCAATCCGCCTTTTCGCGCAGCTAATACACCGTAATGCATATCTAAAAATCCTTCAACACGGTGCGCATCAGGATTGATGGAAAGCATAACGCCTTTATCCAAAGCATATTGGTGCCAGCGCCAGTCGAGATCGAGCCTTAACGGGTTGGCATTGATCTCAATAATTACATTGTTGGCCGCACAAGCATCGATTACTTTTTTGAAATCAAGCTCATATCCTTTGCGGCTTAATAGTAACCTGCCGGTAGGGTGCCCAAGGATAGTAGTATATGGATTCTCAACAGCCTTGATAACTCGCGCCGTTGCTTTTTCCTTATCCATTTTAAGGTTAGAATGCACAGAGGCAACAATAAAATCAAAACGCTGCAATATCTCTTCCGGATAATCCAGCGAACCATCGTTCAAAATGTCAGACTCAATACCCTTAAAAATATGGAAATCGTTGATCTTTTTGTTCAGATGGGCAATTTCTTCGTGCTGCTGCAATACCCTTTCGATGCTGAGGCCTTTGGCATAAAAGGCACTCCGACTGTGATCGCATATACCTAAATACTGTAATTGCAGCTGGTCGCGGCAATACAAAGCCATTTCTTCTAAGGTGTTTACACCGTCGCTCCAGGTACTATGATTGTGTAATGTTCCCCTCAGGTCGCTATAAGTAACCAGTTGCGCAAGGTTATTGCTTGAGGCTTTTTCAATAAACGCGTCGCCCTCGCGCAATTCCGGTTCTATAAAAGCCAAACCAGCTTTTTCATAAACCAGTTCTTCACTTTCAATAGCTGAAATATCACCACTTACTCTGCTTAAAACCGCTTGTATATGTTTATCAGTGCCGGTTGTTCTGAAGAGCTCGCTATAGTATTGTGCGAGCAGTACAATTTTTATGCTTACCAGCAAGCAGTTGGCAGTTTCACCGCTAATGATATTGTCGTCTAATTTTAGGTTATTGAGAATTGACGAACCATTTAATGCCTGGATGGCTTCTTGTTCATTTTCAACTCCGGCAAGCAGCGCAAGTTCGGTAATGATCTCACAACAACGGCGATATTCACCGGTAAAGGCAAGCTGCGCGGTTGGCAGGATAACCTTTATTTGCTGATAAAGCTCATTCGCTTCCGGTTCAACCTGTGCATACAGGAATTTACCGTTATTAGCCATTCTAAACTCGATCACTTTCCTGATCTCTTCCTGTGTTTTCAAACCAAAGCCTTTCGCTTCTATCAGGCGGTTCTCGTTGCAGGCGTAATAAAGCTCGCCCACGGTTTCAATAGCCAGGTCGCGCCAGATAATAGCAACTTTCTTAGGGCCGATGCCTTTAATTCCCAGCATTTCAACCACACCTTCGGGCGTGATACTCAAAAGACTGCTGAGCTCGGAAATATTTCCTGTTTCAAGCAATTCAACTATTTTGGTTGCTGTGCTTTTGCCTATGCCATCGATCTTTTCCATCTCGGCAAAGCTTTTTTTAGCAATAGGAAAGGGTAGCTTGTCAACCTTAAAAGCCGCATTAGCCAATGACTTTATCTTGAATGGATTTTCGTCATGAAGCTCCATCAATTGGCAAAGCAGTCGGAGGGTAAGGGCTATTGGTTTATTTTCCATGGAATTGAGCCCGTAAAAATACAAAATAGTTCATAGGTAATGGTTCATAGTTCATGAAATCATACAAGTGATTTTTGCCATGAACTATGATCTATCAACCATCATCCATTAATGGATAGTAATATCGTATGGCATGCGCATTTGCGGTGTGCGCATCATTTGGGTAAGCCCTTTTATCTGCTGATAGTAGCGATAATTATCGCCAAGCTCTGATTTCACTGCGCGGGTATGCATTTCTTCTGTCAGGTTGCTGCCGAACTTGCTGAATATGCTTTTTTGCTCAGGGTAAGCTTCCAAAACATAGTTCTTTATGTGAGCCATTCTTGCAGCGCATTTTACAGCATCGTTGATATTACCCAAGCGATCAACAAGTCCGTTTTTAATGGCTTGCTCACCGGTCCATACGCGGCCCTGGCCTATACTATTAATATATGCCTGTTTTTTATGGCGACCTTCGGCTACAGCTTTGGTAAAATCATCGTAACCGCGGTTTACGTTATTTTGCAGTATAGCCTTTTCTTCAGGAGATAGTGGCCGGGTAATATCGCCCAGATCGGCATATTTGCCGGTTTTTACACCGTCGAAAGTAATGCCCAGTTTATCATTGAACAATTTTTGGAGATTAGGAAGAATAGCGAATATACCTATAGAGCCGGTTATAGTGTTAGGCTCTGCAAAAATGGAGTCGGCAGCGCATGAAATATAATAACCACCAGATGCGGCATAGTCGCCCATGGATACTACAATGGGTTTTGCTTTTTTGGTCAATGATACTTCCCGCCATATTACATCTGATGCCAGTGAGCTGCCTCCGGGAGAATTAACGCGGAGCACAACAGCTTTAATGTTATCGTCCAATCTTGCTTTGCGCAAAGCGGCAGATATTTTGTCCGACCCGATGGTGTTCTCATCGCCATCGCCACCAGCTATCTCGCCTGATGCATAAATAATGGCAATATGCCCTTTTTTATCTTTCTTATCCTTTTTATTTTCTGGCCTGTAGCTGCTATTGGTGTAATCTGCAAGCTCTACATTGTGCAGGTCATCTTTTTTGTCAAGATTAGTGCGGTTCTTCAACTCATCCAAAACCTCATCACGGTATTTCAGGCCATCTACCAGGTGATATTTTAAAGCGTCCTCAGGGAATTGTATGCTTAGGTTATTGGCGATGTTGAATAATGAATCTTTACTTACTTTGCGGGCTGCGCTTATTTCGGTTAAAAAATGATCATATAATGAACCCATGTACGAATTCACCTGTAAGCGGTTGGCATCGCTCATATTTGTACGGACAAACGGCTCTACGGCGCTTTTGTAAGTGCCTACTTTAATTACCTGTGCCTCAATACCTAATTTATCCAGTGTGCCTTTAAGGAAGGTGATCTGTGAGCTAAAGCCCTTAAATTCAAATATACCTTTAGGGTTCATGTAAACTTTATCGGCTACGGAGGCGAGGTAGTAGAACCCTTGCGTATAAACCTCGGAATAAGCAATGATAAATTTCCCCGATTTCTTAAAGTCGAGCAAAGCATTACGTATTTCTTCGGCCGTTGCCAGGCCCGATAGCATATAGCTTTCGTCAAGAAAAATACCTTTTATGTTGGGATCTGTTTTTGCCCTTTTGATATTGACTAAAATATCGTTGAGGCCAATGGTTTTTTCTCCTTCAATGCCTAAGAAATCAAGACCGCTTAAAGGATCTTTGGGTGTACGTTCGGGAATATTTGTGTTAAAAGAGATATGGAGAATAGAATCAGGATCAACATCAATACTTTTTTCGCTACTTGCCGCTGCTATTATTCCAACAATGATCAGTATAAAAATTACAGTTGTTATAATGATCCCCACCATCGTGGCGAAAACAAATTTGAAGAATTGTTTCATTAAATAATTTAAATCTTTTACTTATGCAAAATTAGCAATTAGGCCTGTATAATATTAAGAGCCGTATCTATAATATTTGTTACAACAATGATTGATGTTTTTTTACTTTTAGGTAGTAACCTGGGCGACAGGCAAGGCTTTCTGCAGCAAGCGATTACATTTATTGCGGCTGAAATTGCTCCGATTGTAAAGCGATCATCAATGTATGAAACAGAGGCTTGGGGTAAAACAGACGAGCCCAATTATCTGAACCAGGTGATTCAATTGAGAACTGATATTGCCCCGCGTGTTTTGCTTGAAAAAATATTGGCTATTGAATACGAATTGGGGAGAAAGCGCACGGAAAAATGGGGATCGCGCACTATAGATATCGATATCCTGTTTTATGGCGACCAGGTGGTTGAAGAACCTGGTTTGAATATACCACATCCGCAATTACATAACCGCAGGTTTACGCTTTCGCCACTTGAAGAAATAGCCCCCGAATTGCTGCATCCAGTGTTACATAAAAATATTTCTGAGCTTAAAAGCGAACTAAAAGACAACTTGAACGTAAAAAAATTATAATTTTGAACGTTTATATTATCTAAAAATGCCAGAGACCCCTTCTAATCAAGATCTTGATCTTTCTTTTTTATACGAAATTGCCGACGGCAGCAACGAATTTATAGTTGAGTCGATAGATATGCTTTTGCAGCAAACCCCTGAATTACTGCAAAGCATCAGCAATTCCTTGTCAGCACACAATTGGGCCACTGCTGCAGCCGCTGCACATAAATTAAAGCCTTCTATGGGCTTCTTCGGTATGCTTACCTCGCAGGGCCTTTTACAGGAAGTGGAACTGCTTTGTAAGGCAGGAGGGCAGGAACCGGCTGTTATTTCGGCAAAGTTTGCCGAAGCCAACGAGCTGATAAGCAACAATATGGAAGTGCTTAGCCGTGTTAAGGCCGAAAAAGAAGCAGAACTTTAAGCTTTTTCTATTGTAAAATTATAGCTTTCCATTATCAGGTTAGCCAGAAGGCTTTTGCATGCCTGCTCAACTTTTTCGCGGGCGCTTTCTTCTGTATTGGCTTCAATTTCAAGAGATATATGCTTGCCGATACGTACATTGTGTATCTCGGTCAACCCCAGATTTTTCATACTTCCGGTCACAGCTTTTCCCTGAGGGTCGAGTATCTCTTTTTTAGGCATTACGTCTATTTCAGCCAGGAACTTTGTCATTAGAAAATTTAGTTTGAATGATAGAAAGGGTAATGTACATTAGTATCACTACCGGAACGGCGGCAAATTTAAAAAATAGTATCAAAATAGCCGAAAACAGCAGTAATAAATAACGATATATGTTCTTATTAAAGTCTGTGTTCTTGAATTTCAACGACATTAGCGGCAATTCTGCCACTAATAATGCGCACATTACTACCACAAATACCGCCAATACATATTGATTTAAAATGTACTGAGAAAAATTGGGATGATGTTCCAGTATCAGTGGGAATGAAGCAATCATTATGGCGTTTGCAGGCGTAGGTAAGCCGATGAAACTTTCGGCCTGACGGGTGTCATTATTGAATTTAGCAAGCCTCAATGCCGAAAAAACAGCGATAAGGAAAGCTGCAAAATTTAAATATGGGCTGACTTTGGCTAATTGCGGCGCCTGTAAGAATAACTCGTATAAAATAGCGGATGGCAGAAAGCCGAAGCTTACCATATCGGCGAGCGAATCGAGGTCTTTGCCAATACCCGAGAAGGAGCGTAGTACACGCGAAGCAAAGCCATCAAAAAAATCAAATATAGCCGCAAGGAAAACAGCATAAGCAGCAAAGATCAGGTTCTCCTGGAATGCAAATACTATCCCGACACAACCGCTAAACAGATTAGCACAGGTAATGGCATTAGGCACATGTTTACTTACGCGTTTCTTCATTTCAGGGACGAAGGTATCCATCTTTTTAT